>CAIUWO010000827.1 GCA_903902895.1 Candidatus Hydrogenedentota bacterium
CACGGGATTCGTCCCGCAGATCATGGAGCGGCTCTACAACAGCGGGCACGCGGAGACCGCCGATGACCTGCTGGGCCGCGTGCTATGGTGGGGCGACCGCCTGCCCTACTGGGGCGACTCCATCGTGGCGGACAAGCAGGACTACCGCCGCGACACGCCGCTTCAATGCACCATCGACGGCGTGTGCGGTGCGCAGGCGGTGATCTTCGGGCTCTTTGGTGTAGCACCGCAATTCGACGGCAGAGTGTCCGTATCGCCCCATCTGCCCGCATTCGCCCAGCGCATGGCGCTGCGCGGACTAAAGCTGCGCGGGAAGACCATGGACATAGAAGTTGAGGGAACCCGCTTTCGGGTGAAAATCGACAATGCTGTATTGGAGAGGGAGACGAAAAAAACGGTCGTTGTTCAGTGAAGCCCTGCGCTTCCCCTCATTCCCCACCGTGCGGATGCACGATGACCTTCATGCCGTCGCGGGACTCCATGGCGGCAAAGGCATCATAAATCTGCGTGAGCGGGAAGGTGTGGGTGATGATGGGATCGACGCGGACGATGCCGCGCTCGATGAGTTCGACGGCGATCCGGTGCTGGCGCGGCGTGCTGCCGTGCGATCCGGTCACGAAGCACTCCTTGTAGTGGATTGTGTTCGACAGGACGCTCATCGGTCGGGTATCTTTCGGCAGCCCGCCGAACAGGTTAACGTAGCCGCGGTGGGCGACCATCTCGATGGCCTGCTCGTGGGTCTCGACGGAGCCGCAGGTGGTGATGACCACGTCGGGTCCCTCGCCACCGGTCTCGGCCTTGCAGCGGGCAACCACGTCCTCCGCGCTGGGATCAATGTACACGTCTGCGCCGTACTTCTTGGCGATTTCCATGCGCTTCTTGCTGCGCTGGACGGCGATGACCTTGACCGCGCCCATGGCCCGGGCGAGGTCGATCATCATGCAGCCGATGGGCCCCATGCCGATGAGCACAACAGTCTTGCCAAGGGACATGTTGACCAGTTCGAGCCCGTTGATGCCGCAGGCGAGCGGCTCGGCCAGTGCGGCCTGATCGAAGCTGATCTTGTCCGAGAAAGGCGTGAGCGGCCCCTCGTTGATCAGCAGCGGAGTCAGCTCCATGTACTGCGTGAACGCGCCCGGGATCTGGTAGCCGACGGCGTAGTTGATCTCGCAGTTGTTGCCCTTTCCGTCGCGGCACCAGCGGCACAGCCCGCAGGGCACGTCGGCGCCGACGGCAATGCGGTCGCCCACCTTGAAGCGGGTGACGTTGGCGCCCACCTGCGCGATCACGCCGGCCGCCTCGTGGCCCATGACGGCCGGAAACTGCACACGGGGGTTGCCGTGGTGCAGGATGCGCACGTCGGAACCGCAAATGGCCACCGACTCGACGCGCAGCAGCGCGGCGTCGGGACCCACCTCGGGCATCGACGCCTCGCGCAAGACCAGCGTGTCCGCCGACTCAAGTACCGCCTTCAACATCGCAGGATCCTTTCGCTACTTCGCCTTCTCAAATTCAATCTCAAACGAGCCGGCGGTCATGGGAAACACCAGCCACTTGTCATCCATCGCCAACGGCTTGACACGGTCCTTGCCGACCTTTACCGTTTTGACCTTCCAGCCGGGGGTGACGGCCACATAGCCGAGGGTCTTGGCGCCGAGC
>CAIUWO010000828.1 GCA_903902895.1 Candidatus Hydrogenedentota bacterium
CGGGGTATTTTCCGGACCGTCTGCATGAGTTTGTGTGGCGAAACTGGGGGGCGGTGGCGGTGGGCAAACTGGCGCAGGTGGCGGGTGCTTCGGAGGACGAGGTCAAGGCCGTGGCGGAGTCGATGGGGTTGCCGGGAGATGCGGTCGTGTCGCCCGACATGCGGGCGCGGGGCTATGTCACGCTAATCCGGCGCAACTGGCACCTGCTGCCGTATGAACAGTTGCTCACGCTGCTGGACATGACGCCGGAGCAGTTGTCGGTGATGCTGCGGGAGGAGGATTTTCTGTGGGTGAAGCTGGGGCGGGTGAAGCCGCAGTGCGCGCCGCTTTTGTACAGTCCGCCTGACGCGTCGGCGCAGGGCCGAGCGGCGGAGATTCGCCGCGTGGTGGAGCAGGATTTCGGGGAAGAACTGACGCGTCCGGCCGAACCGCGTTTTGACTTCGTACGCAAGTTGGCGGAGCCTCTCCCCCACTTCACTGCGCCGCCGGTTTCAGCCGATGCGCCGGTCATGCCGCGGATTGTCTATTCCTATGTGGCGGTGTACGGCGACCCGCTGATGAATCCCAAGTTGAACCCCTACCCGGACGGACTGTTGCAGCGCCTGGCGGCGTCTGGGATCAACGGTGTGTGGCTGCAGGGACTGCTGCGCGACCTGGCGCCGGGCGGGGCGCCGTTTCCGGAATTTGGCGAAGGTTATGAGACGCGGCTGGCCAACTTGCGCGAACTGGTGGAGCGTGCGGGGAAATACGGGATTGGCGTGTATCTGTACATCAACGAACCGCGCGCGATGCCGCTCCCCTTCTTCAAGGACCGGCTGGACTTGTGCGGCGTGCGCGAGGCCGAACTGGCCGCGCTGTGCACTTCGCAGCCGGCGGTGCGGCAGTGGATGGGCGACGCGCTGGCCAACATCTTTGGGAACGTGCCCGGGCTCGCGGGCGTGTACGCCATCACGGCGTCGGAGAACCTGACCAACTGCGCCTCCCACGGCGCCGCCGGGGAGTGTGCGCGCTGCAAGGGCCGGACCGACATGGAGATTTTGACCGAGGTCGTCGGCGTGATTGAGGAAGGCGTACACCGGGGCAACCCGAAAGCGAATGTGCTCATTTCCGACTGGGGCTGGCGCGGGCATGGCGATGCGCGGGAGATTATTGCGCGGCTGCCGAAGGCGGTGTGGCTCATGTCGGTGAGCGAGTGGAGCCTGCCGATCGAGCGCGGCGGCATCAAGAGCACTGTGGGCGAATACTCCATATCGTCGGTGGGGCCCGGCCCGCGGGCGCTGCCGCACTGGAGCACGGCGAAGGAGGCGGGGCTCAAGACAGGGGCAGAGATCCAGTTCAACAACACCTGCGAGATTGCCAGCATCCCCTATCTGCCCGTGATGGACCTGGTGGCGGAGCACTGCCAGAAGCTGTTGGTGTCGGCGCACCCCGACGCGATGCTGATCGGATGGACCATGGGCGGGCACCCTTCGCCCAACCTGGAAGTGGTGCGCGAGATGTACACCATGGCGGACCCGACGGTGGACAAGGTGCTGGACCGGCTGGCGGTGGAGCACTTTGGCGCGGAGGGCGCGCCCCATGCGCGCAAGGCGTGGACCATGATGAGCGCGGCATACCGGGAGTACCCGTTTCACATCGGCGTGGTGTACACCAGCCCGGTGCAGTGCGGTCCGGCCAACCCGCTGTACCCGTTGAAGACGGGGTACAGCGCGACCATGTGGGGCATTCCCTACGACGACCTGAACGGTTGGCGCGGGCCCTATCCCCCGGAGGTGTTTGCGGCGCAGTTTGAGAAAATCGCCGACGGGTGGCGTCCCGGCATGGCCGAACTCGACGCGGCCGTGGCGGCGGCGCCGGAGGAACGGCGCGATGAAGCGCGAACCGACGTGCGGTTTGCCCGCGCGGCGGCGATTCATTTTCAGTCCGTGGCGAACCAGACGCGGTTCACCGCCGCGCGCGATGCCATCGCCGCGAAAGGTGATGGGATTGCCGTCGAGGAGCGGGTCCAGTTGAAGGGGGATATGCGCAAGGCGGCGGAATCAGAGATCGTGCTGGCGCGGGAACTCTTTACGCTGTCGCGGGAAGATTCGCGGATTGGTTTCGAACCGTCCTGCCAGTATTTCTACCTGCCGTTGGACCTGGTGGAAAAGGTGATTAACTGCAGGTGGGTGCTGGAGCGGACCGGGGAGTAAGGGGGCGCGAATTTTGGCTCAGCGATGTTGTTTTTTTTCGGGCATTCACGTCAACTGCGAAGACAGGGCCGGCGGGACCTGCCTTCGCCCAAGGGCTTCGGCGAGACAAGCGCCTGCGGCGCGGGGCTAGAAGCCGTCGAAGGGCTTGCCGTAGCGGCCCAGGGTGCGCGCGCTGTCCACGGTCATGGGAAAGCGGGTGTTTGGGTACCTGAGATACTCGACATGGCCGTCCAGGTAGAGCACGTTCCCACCCCCCGGAACATGGGAGAAGTCCTCCACCTTGGCTGATGCATGGTCCCACATGAGTGGAATGGCGCTGGTGGCCCGGGCGGACGCGGCCGGATTGTTGATGTCCGTGACCATGAACCTTTCGATTCCTTCGCGTAGCCGATAGAGCACGTTGCCGTCGCCTGCGGCCTGGGTGCCCGCGAAACGCGCCGAGACCTCGAGGTCCTGGTCGCTGGCGGCGCCGCCCGTATCCAGATTTGCCTGGGCCAGTTCGCCCCAGGGGGCATCGAGAAATTCGGCCTCGGCGTGCCGACCAAAGCTGTCCGTGCCCACCGTTCCGACCAGCGGGCCGAGGATGTTTGCATCCTCCATGATAAGCCAGCCCGTGTAATGATAGGGTTCCTGGCCGAGCTCCTGGGGCTGAATCACGCCGTCGCCGTTGCCCTTGACCTTGTCGTAGCGTTCCATGACATCCTTTGTGGCGTTCCACGAGGGGCACCAAATAACATGGATGTCCGGTACATACTCGGGGATCATGGCGGGGCCGTTGAACATCATTTCCGCACTGAGCGCTCCGGAGACGGTGCGGATTTGGCGATGTGGAAGGCGTTCTCCCGGCGCCTCGTTCGCGTACATCTTGAGGGCCAACCCAAGCTGCTTGAGGTTGTTCTGGCAGCTTGAGCGCCGGGCCGCCTCGCGCGCCCGCGCCAGGGCGGGCAGCAAGATGGCCGCGAGAATGCCAATGATGGCAATCACGACCAGCAGTTCGATTAACGTGAATCCTTTGCGTTTTTGCTTCAGGACAGGTCCCTTTACAGCGAGGCCGTTTTTGCGACCGTGGCGGTTCAAATATGCGGTGAATCACAGGGCCCGTTCGCCGGGTGTATTATGTCGGTGTAGACCCCTGTGTTCAACGCTTCGCGTATTGGTGTTTCCCGTGTTGCCTGTGCCGCGACCGCCCGTATGCAGCACAGGGGTTGTCCGGAGTTCAGGAATGGCAACCGTGCCGGTCGCTTTCAGCACGGGTGTTTCCGGTTCAGGCCCGCCTTGGAGGCTGGGGCGCTATGTTATACTTCACACTAAACAATAGAGCCTTTTGTCCTGTAGAAAGGAGCCTGTGCATGAACATGTTGCGTCCGGTTTTCGGCGGGTTGACGGTGGTGTTTATTACGGTCCTGATGGTTATGTCGGAGGGGGCCGTGGCGGTGCCCATCATCGAGCGGTCGCTAGCCGCGCTGGAGCAGGCGCCGCCGGCCTGCCCAAGTGACTTCACCTTCATCATGACGGGTGATTCGCACTCGAACCGCCAGTTGGTCTATCAGACGGACATGTTCAAGAAGATGATTCAGGAATGGAACCTGCTGCGGCCGTCGCTGGTGATGATGACGGGAGACTTGGTGCTGGGCGGGGCGGCGGACAAGGTGCCCCAGCAATGGGACCTTTTTGAAGAGGTCATTGGCGCCTGCACGGTGCCTTATTTCTCCGCGCCGGGTAACCATGACATCACAAGCGCCGAGTCGGAGAAACTGTGGGTCGAGCGGATGGGTCCCACGCACTATGCCTTTACCTACGGCAATTCGCGGTTTATCGCGCTTGACAGCGAGGAGGTGGACGCGCCGGACCGGCTTTCGGACGCGCAGGTGGCCTGGTTCAAGCAGGAACTGGAGTCGACCAAGGCCAGCAACATATTTGTGTTTCTCCACCAG
>CAIUWO010000829.1 GCA_903902895.1 Candidatus Hydrogenedentota bacterium
GTGGCCTACTACGAGCGCTTCGGTTTCAGACTCGTTGGCGATGCCCCCTTCGAGCCCGGCGCACCGCCCACCTGTTCCCTGCTGCGTCCCCCTTCTGCGTGATTCTTGGCTGTTTTGGACGCAACCACACGGACATCTCAGGCGCGAATATCAGAGGCGCATCTTCCAGTAATCGGGTTCTCTGTGCAGGTGCATTGCCGCCAAGATTGTGGCAACTCCGTTTTCAACGCAATAGAGCACGCCGTAGGGAAACCGCGGTGTCATGCAGCGACGCACGTCATCGTCGAGAATCGGCCATGCCACGGGATGTTCACGAATGCTCTGAACCGCAGCCTGCACCTCCAGCGCAAAATCCAGCCCCAATCCGCGTGAGCAATTCTCATAATAGTCGATGGCTTCGTGAAATTCCCGTTCGGCCTCCGAATGGAACGAATAGGGGATCATTCAAACCGTTTCCAGACCCGCGCAAATACCTCATCTCCGGGGACTGCCTTCTGTTCTCCGGAGCGAAGTTCCCGAAGGCGCTGCCGGGCCGCGGCTATCCACTGCCTGTCCATTTCCCCACTTGGGGCGTTGAGGCTTCGCAATAGCGAATCGGCAAGAACTGCCCGCTGTTCCACGGGAAGTGAGATGGCTTCATCAAGTAGATCTTTTGCAGTCATCACGGTGCTCCGGTACGGCCATAGTCCACTGAAAGTATACCACTGGTGAACATCCCTGCCAACGGAAGAACTGTCCGCTATTTCCTGCCCAGTTCCACGATAAGCCAGCGCCCGTCGCTCTTCGCCAGATAAAGGCTTCTGCAAACCGCGCCCTTTCGGGTGCCAATGGAGATGGGTTTCACCGATGCCTTGTCGCCGTTCACGGCAAGATCGGCATTCTCGATGTCTATGCGGCCGTCCTCGTCAACCATGCGCTGCGCCAACTCCGTCATGATTTTTGTGATTTCCGCCCTGTCGCCGAACTCTGACGTGACGTTTTCCGAATAGAGGGGCATGACGCGGGAGATGTCGTTTGCGAGAAGGCCCTGCTTCCACTGCTTGACCACAGCCAAGACTTGGGCGCGGTCATCGGGCCCTTTCGCCACGGTGGCGCAGCCCGCCGCCGCAAGAACGGCCAGAAGCACGAGGGGTACCCGTATGGCGGAATAAGAAGGCATCTTTTCTCCTCGTGTTCAACGCGGCGATGACTGGCGGCAACGGCGATGGCGTTGGTGTTCGCTCAATATCTGGGCTTTTGGGTTAGTATATCGCAACCCGGCACGTCGCGCGACAGCCGTCCGATAGCCGCGGTTGCCCGGGAAACATACTGGCGTTGCGGCGTGTTCCCTCGCCGTACAACAGAGGAGCACCCAATGAAGCGCATCGAGGAACACATGGCCTTTTACGAGGCCTACCACAGGCACCCGCTGAACAAGCTGACCCATTTCGCCGGCATCCCCACGATTGTCTTTTCGGTGCTGGTGCTGCTCAGCGCGGTTTCGGTGCGCGTCGGCGGCGCCGCGCTTACCCCGGCGATGCTGCTTGTCGCGGCGGCGCTGGCCTATTACCTGCTGCTGCAGCCCGCCTTCGGCATCGGGATGGCCCTGTTCCTACTGCCGGCACTGGCGCTGGCCCATGGGGTCGGGCGGCAGTCGTGGGGCGTGGTTGCCGCCGTGTTTCTAGCATTGTTCATCGGTGGCTGGATTCTTCAGCTCATCGGCCACGCCGCGTTTGAAAAGCGGCGTCCCGCACTGACGGACAACCTGTTCCAGATGGTCATCGGTCCCATTTTCCTGGTGGCCGAGCTGTTCTTCCTCTGCGGTTACCGGCCCACCCTGCACGACCGCATCCGTGAACTGTCCCACCGGCACGACCCGGCATGACAGCCCGCCGCCGCGAAAGCTGAGGGGAACCCAGGGCTGCTTTCAAAAGCATGCCGGACGAACCGTCCCCAGGGCAATCGCATTTAACCGGGCGAATACCAAACGTCAATAATACGCGTAACCTTAATCGCGGAGAGGTCTTAAGTCCCCCTTTGAAGGGGGA
>CAIUWO010000830.1 GCA_903902895.1 Candidatus Hydrogenedentota bacterium
CACCACGGTGCATGCGATCACCTCGGTGCGCGCGGTGGAAAACGCGCTCGGCCTCGAAATCCCGCTGAACGCGCAGTACATCCGCAACCTGCTCATGATCGCCCACACGCTGCACGACCACATCGTCCACTTCTACCAGCTCTCGGCGCTGGACTGGGTCGATGTCGTGTCCGCGCTCAAGGCCGATCCCGCCACGGCGGCAACCGTCGCCCAGTCGCTGTCGCCCTGGCACCGCAATTCGGTGCAGGAAATGACCGCGGTGAAGGAGAAGGTCGCGGGCTTTGTGCAGCAGGGCCGGCTCGGCATCTTCACCAACGGCTACTGGGGCCACCCGGCGATGAAACTGTCGCCCGAAGTAAACCTGCTCGCCGTCGCCCATTATCTGCAGGCGCTGGAGTACCAGCGCAAGGCGCTGCAGATTGTCGCCATCCTCGGCGGCAAGACGCCCAACATCCAGAACCTCGCCGTGGGCGGCGTGGCCAACGCCATCAACCTCGACAACCCCGCCACGCTGAACATGGAAAAACTCTACATGGTCAAGAGCCTGTTCGAAGAGGTCATCCCCTTCGTGCAGCAGGTCTACTTCCCCGACGTGTGCGCCATCGGCGCCATGTACCCCGACTGGTTCGGCTACGGCGCGGGTGTGAGCGACTACATGGCCGTGCCGGACCTGCCGCTCGACACCAAGGGCGCTTCATTCGACCTGCCCGGCGGCACCATCAACGCAGCAGACCCGGCCTCCTTCAAAACCATCGCCGCCTTCGGCGATGCCTACTTCCGCGACGGCGTCGCCGAGTCCAGCGCCCATGCCTACTACGCCGACAGCGGCGCGCCGCTGCATCCGTGGAGCGGCCAGACCGTGCCGCAGTATGAGCCGTGGGACCCGGCGAAAAAGTACAGTTGGTCCAAGGCCCCCCGCTTTGAGGGCAAGACGGTGGAGGTGGGCCCGCTCGCCCAGGTGCTGATCGCCAACGCCGCCGGGAACGAGGTCTTCAAGAAGTGGACCGGCCAGTTGCTCGACACGGCCGGCAAGGTCGCCGGCACCACGCTGCCCCCCGCGATCCTGCGCTCCACGCTCGGCCGCCACGCCGCACGCGCCATCCGATGCGCGGCGCTCGCCGATCACGCGGACAAGCACTGGGGGCTGCTGGTTGCAAACATCGGCAAAGGCGACACCACCATCTTCAATGCGCCCACCTTCCCCAAGGGCGAAATCAAGGGCTTTGGATTCCACGAGGCTCCGCGCGGCGCGCTGTCACACTGGGTGGTCATCAACGACGGCAAGCTCACCAACTACCAGGCGGTCGTGCCGTCCACCTGGAACCTCGGCCCGCGCGACGACAAGAACAATCCGGGACCGCTCGAGGCCGCGCTGGTGGGCAACCCCGTCGCCGATCCCGAAAAGCCGCTGGAGGCGCTGCGCACGGTCCATTCCTACGACCCGTGCCTCGCCTGCGCCATCCACACAGTGGACATGCGCGGAAAGGAAATCGCGCGCGTCAAGGCGTTGTAGTTACGTGTACACCCTTTAACAATTTCCGTAGCGCCCGCCCTTGTGGCGGGCGTTTTCTTTGGTCACAAGCCTGGCAAATATGGGGCGTGTCGATGTGGGACGGGCGGCTGTCCTACATGTCCAAGCCTTCTCTCTTCCGCGAATCGTCGCCGCAGGGGGACTGCCACCATTTCCAACCAGTGGCCCGACCTATACGACCGAATCGATGCGTTGGAAATGGTGGCTGTACCCGGGCTCGCGAAGGTCCGGGGTGTGGTGCCTCGGGTACAGTCACCTATTTCCGGTACGGTCTTGTGCTGTCGCCATCCAACCATAAGCGGAAATAGGTGCCAGTCCCCCCGTGGCCCTGCCGCGAATCACCACACAAGCGGCCGGAGACGCGCAATAACGGGCGGAGTGGGGTGGTCTACTCAGCGTATTTGCGAATGTACGCCGCTATCGCCTTCGACTTCACGATGCACAGCACGGCAACGACCGCCTTAACCGCATCGGCTATCAACCCGGTGTAAAGAGGCTGTACCGACATGTTCTCCGGTCTTGCCGCCAAAGTCAGCAGTTCACCTGTAACCCTCTGCAACACATCAGGAACGAGGTAGAGTCCGATGAGGGCCACACATATCTCCAGCGTGAAGGCAACGTTGGGCTCCCCGGTGGCTTCCATTTCCTCTCCGCGCCATAACACCCCCGCGACTGCATGCGTTCTGAACAGCAGCATGTAGGCAAGTCCGCCATACAGCAGCACGGCCACCAAGAAAGACAGCAAGTACACCAAGCCGGTTAAGAAAGACCCGGCCCAGAATGAATAGCCAAGCATGCTTACGACCTGCGAAAGGATTATCACGCCGCCCGACAAACACCACAGCCCAATGAACTTGATCGCCAAATCACGCAACTGCCGAATGTTCATGTCCGTCTCCCCGACCCGCGGTCGCGGGCTGCGTTTTCACCCTTGATTCCCGCCGGACACCCCGGCGACGCGCATGACGATTCTAGCCCAAGCCTCCGCACGCAACAAATATGCAGGCGCAATTTGGACTGCGGTGGCAGAGCGAAGCGTCGACACCGCTTTGGTTGGCTTGGCGCGCGACATCAGCCAAAGCGGCGTCGTTGCCGCCGCACTCCATATCGGGATCCCCCTTCACCGCGCCGCTTACAGAAACGAAATATGCCCTGCCAGTATCTTCACGCCTATGGCGATGAGCACCAGTCCGCCGATGACTTCCATGACCTTGCCGAAGCGCTGGCCGAGCCAGGAACCGAAGAGCATGCCCACCATGGTGAGCGCGGCCGCGATGAATCCGATAACAATGGCGGGATACCACACCGTGATGCCGAGCATGGCGAAGCTGAGGCCGACGGCCAGCGCGTCGATGCTGGTGGCCACGGACAACAGCAGCAGGCTCCAACCGCGGGTCGGGTCGCGGCGTTCGGCGCGGTTCTCGTCCCCGCCGGAAAAGGCCTCGTAGATGGCTTTTCCGCCGACGAACACGAGCAGGCCAAAGGCGACCCAGTGATCGTAGTCACGGATATGGTCCGCGGCCAGACTGCCGAGCGCCCAGCCCAGTATGGGCATGAGCGCCTGAAACAGCCCAAAATGGAAGGAAAGGCGGAACACCTGCCGCGGCGTAACGCCGCGAAGCACCACGCTTGTGCCGATGGCGACCGCCAACGCGTCCATGGACAGGCCCACGGCGATGCCCAACAGGGTAAGAAAATCCATGCTGCGAAACTGCTCCGAGGTCTGGAAGAAGGCGCATTGTAGAACGCCGCGCGGGGACCGGACAACCCGGCGCTTTCGAGAAAAAAATCCCCAATTAGACCGGAGAGGCTGTTTATTGCTATAATGCGGGGCAGGTGCACGCCGCATGACCGACGCGTTGTCCCCACACAGGCCGGGCTCCCTACCAAGCATGACCTGCGCGGACTTCCACTGGCCGGGAAACGCGGCGGAACGTGTGACCGTTCCGGCGGCAGCACCCACGACGGCCCATTTTTGCCCGGCCGCACGGGCAGGGACATATGCCATGATTCAGCACTCAGAGACCGTTCCATTCGACGTGGAACGCATTGAGGCGGTGCTCGCCGCCGGCGAACAGGCCCCCGCGCGTGTGCGGGAAGTCCTCGCCAAGGCGCGTGAACTCAAAGGCTTGGACGAGAACGACGTGGCGGCGCTGACCACCGTCCGCGACCCCGGGCTGCTTGAGGAACTCTTCGCCGCCGCGCGCTTTGCCAAGGAAGAAATCTACGGAAAGCGGCTGGTGCTCTTCGCGCCGATGTACGTGTCGAACCTGTGCCATAACGAATGCCTCTACTGCGCGTTTCGCAAGAGCAACCCCGACGTGGTGCGCCTTGCGCTGACCCAGGAGCAGGTGGCGCAGGAAACCCGCGCGCTCATCGACCAGGGCCACAAGCGTGTGCTGCTCGTCGCCGGCGAGTCCTACCCCGAAGAGGGGCTGTC
>CAIUWO010000831.1 GCA_903902895.1 Candidatus Hydrogenedentota bacterium
GGGCCATGTTGAACGCCACCGACCGGGTCTCATGCTGCATCATGTCGAGGCGCAGCGATGCCGCCCCCGCGCCGGTGGGTCCCGGCGTCAGGGGGCACAGTTCCATCGGATACCACGGATCGGCCGCCCAGACGATGGGTGCCTGGAGCCCGTTTTCCCGCCACACCCGCGCCAGTGCGGCGAATACCCTCGCATGGGTCGGGTTGAGCGGCAGGATGGTTTTGAAGTCGGGGCCGTATTCGGCCGGAAGCGTGTTCAGTTCCGCCGCCGCAGCGTCCAACTCGGCAAGAACCGGAGACCGATCCTCCTCATCCACGCTCTCCGCCGCCCTGCGCACCGACGCGATGTCGGCGGTGATGCGGCGCTTTACGCCGTTGTGCGTGATCAGGCGGTTCACGTGCGCGCGCACGTCCGCCACGCCCGCGCCTGGCAGCGACTCGCCCAGCCAGGCGTCATCACCCTTGTAGACCTCGATTTCATCGCAAAAGATGAACGCCTCCCCGAACACCACCAGCGCCACCTTACGGCCGTGCGTGTGCAGCGCGTCGGTGATGAAGCGGTGGTTGGCATAGCCCCCGGCGGGCGGCGCGGCCTTCTGCGCGCTCAGCGAAACCAGATCGCCGGCATCATGGAACAGCCCGTCCTCGCCCGCCACCAGAATGGCGATGGACATGGGCCAGGTAACGCCCGCCGCGCCTGCAGCCGTGCTGAACGACAGCCCCGAGATGGGCCTGTCCGCGCCCAGGTCGAGCGTGATGATGGCCTGTCCGGCGCCGCCCCAGCCCACCGTGCCGGGCTGCGTCCAGAAATAACCCTGCACGTATTGACCGTCCGTAAGCTGTTTCGCATCGTCCGCATCGGTGCAGTGCGCGTAGGCGGGCGCGGGGTCGAAGGTGCAGGCCGCGCCCAGCGCAATGTTCTCCGGTCCCTGCGCGCGGGCCATGCCCGCCACAGCCACAACCGTCAACAGCACAAGAATGCAAACGAAATTCCGGCACATGATGCTTCTCCCTTGGGTCGAAAGCCATGCGCCATTATACCGCCATGGGGGCGTGAAACCATTCATTCGCGGGGCTGTCAACCGCTGCGCGGCATCTCACGCCAATTTCTTTGAATCGCCCGACGCCGTTCTTCTATGATGATTTGCCGAGGGGTTGGCGTCATCACAAAAGGAGCGATACCGTGGCTGAATTGAAAGGGTCCAAGACCGAGAAGAACCTGTGGGAGGCGTTTGCCGGAGAATCCCAGGCGAGAAACAAGTACACCTTTTTTTCGTCTGTCGCCAAGAAGGAGGGCTATGAGCAGATTGCGGCTCTTTTCCTCGAAACGGCGGAGCAGGAAAAGGAGCACGCAAAACTCCACCTGAAGGCCCTGTGCGGAATCGGCGACACCGCCGCAAACCTGAAGGAGGCCGCAGCGGGAGAGGGCGAGGAGTGGACGGACATGTATCCCAGGATGGCCCGCGAGGCCCGCGAGGAGGGCTTCGATGAGATAGCCCGCATGCTTGAGGGAATCGGAAAGATCGAGAAGGAGCACCAGGAACGGTACCTGGCACTTCTGGAAAACCTCGAGAGCGGACGGGTGTTTGAAAAGCCCGAGAAAGTCAAATGGCGCTGCCGCAACTGCGGTTTCGTCCATGAAGGAACCAAGGCCGCAATGAAGTGCCCCATCTGCCAGCACCCGCAGTCCTATTTTGAGATTGTGCCCGCGAACTACTGAGCGCGTGATTGGAAAACCGCGGCCCGGGAAACACTTTCTCCATCTGACAGAAGCCACCAGCGGACGGCGCTTGGCGCCGCCGCTGATGGCTTTGTCCGTTCTTCGTGATTCCTATTCTTGGGCTTCGCCGGACGGGATGCCCATTGCGTCAGCCACACCCTTGCCGTAGGCGGGATCAGCCTTCAGGCAGTTGCCGATGTGGCGGATCTTGATCTCTTTCGGGGCGTCACCCATGGCGCGGGCGGTGTTGGCAAAGAGCA
>CAIUWO010000832.1 GCA_903902895.1 Candidatus Hydrogenedentota bacterium
CGCCGCCTTTCTGTACCACCCCGCCGCCTGAACCAAGTCTTTGGTAACGCCTTCGCCACGGTGGTAAGAGTTCCCCAGACTGGCCTGTGCGTCGGCGTCCCCCTGCTCCGCGGCTTTCCTGTACCACTCCGCCGTCTGCGCTAAATCCTTGGGCACGCCTTCGCCGCTGTAATAACAGGTTCCAAGGGCACGCTGTGCAGTGGCATCCCCCTGCTCTGCGGCCTTCCGATACCACGCCGCCGCCTGCGCGAAATCCTTTGGAACCCCCTCGCCACTGTAATAGCAGGCGGCAAGAGACATCTGCGCGATGGCGTTCCCGCCCTCTGCGGCTTTCCTATACAACTCCGCCGCCTGCGCCATGTCCTTCGGCACACCGTCGCCGTAGGCATAGCACTCCGCGAGGCTATACTGCCCCCCGATATTTCCCTGCTCCGCTGATTTCCTGAACCATTCCACAGCCTTTACCGAGTCTTGAGGCAGGCCCTCGCCGTTCAGGTAGCAGACCCCGAGCCAACTCTGTGCCGGTCCAAACCCCTGTTCAGCCGCCTTTCGGAACCATTCGGCCGCCCGAACCATATCCTTGGGTACGCCTTCGCCCTTGTGGTAGCATTTTCCGAGATGATGCTGTGCCAGGTCATACCCCTGTTCCGCAGCTTTTCCAAACCACTCCGCAGCTTGTGCCATGTCCTTGGACACGCCCTCGCCGTTTCGATAACAGGTTCCGAGCCGACTTTGTGCGGCGGCATACCCCTGCTCTGCGGCCTTCCTCAACCATTCCACCGCCTGCGCCAGGTCTTTGGGCACACCCTCACCTTGGTAATAACTGAATCCGAGGCTGGACTGCCCGTGAGCATCCCCTTGAACCGCCGCTCGTCTGTACCATTCCACCGCTTGTGCCAAATCCCTGGGCACCCCTTCCCCCTCGGAGTAACAGGTTCCAAGTAACACCTGCGCCGAGGCATCATCCTGTTCGGCCGCCTTTCTTAACCAATTCACCGCTTGTGTAATATCCTTCGGCACTCCATCTCCCGTGTAATAGAAGGCGCCGAGGTTGGCTTGCCCCGTGGCATTACCCTGCACAGCGGCTTTTCGTGACCATTCCACCGCCAGATTCATGGCTTTGGTAACGCCGGCACCCTTGAAATAGCAGGTGCCGAGGGACGCCTGCGCGTTGGCATGGCCCTGATTCGCTGCCTTCCTAAACCATTCCACCGCCTGTACCAAGTCCTTGGGCACGCCGTTTCCCTTGTAATAGCACAACCCGAGGGACGACTGGGCCGCAGCATGACCCTGTTCGGCAGCTTTCCTCAACCATTCCACTGCCTGCACCAAGTCCTTGGGCACGCCATCGCCGCTGTAGTAGCGCATCGCGAGCTGATATTGCGCGGCAGCGTCCCCCTTCTCCGCCTTGGCGCAGACGGTGCTGATGTCGGGCGTGGCCTTCCCGCATCCTGGAAGCGTCGCAACCATGACGGCAAGAAGAACGGCGCACACCCATGCGCGCGCCACAGCGGACAGCACCATACCACCTCCTATGACGGACTGTTCCCGATTTGACCGAACATAGAACCGCAGGGAAAGAGGTCGTCTCCCTTCAAATAGATTGTAACCGGCATGCCTTGGGCTGTCAATTGTTGTCTATTTTGTGCGTGCAATGTCCAATGTTTCTGTCCCTGTCGGAAGCGTCGCCGGGTGACTGTCACCGGTATTTCGCGGGCACGAGTACAGGCACCTATTTCCGGTGCGGCTGGTTTTTGCAGACTCAGGGTATGTGGCGGAAATAGGTGCCAGTCCCCTGGCGGGTGGATGCCCGTCCCTTGAGTTGGGAAACGGCAGGGGTGGGGTGTTTTTCTTTCTCTCGGGTATACTTGCGCGGTTGTTTCTTCAAGGAGCCGGCCCATGAGATATCGCCGCCGCATTGCTGCCCACGTTTTCGTCCTGTGCGCGCTTCCATTATCGGCCGCGCAGGCCTTTGCCGCGCCTGAACTCGACAATGGCCAGCTTCGCGTTGCCTTCGACGCCGCCACGGGCCAGTTGGTTGAGTTCAAAGACCTGCGCAACGGCCATTCCTTTGTCGGCGCGCCGGGCGAAAACGGGGTATGGCAACTGGATCTGCCTCCCTCCGCCGCCGACGGCACCGTTACGCCTTCGGAGGCGAAGGTGTTTCACTGGCGGCGCGCCGAAAGCGGGGCCGGCGTCGACCTCGTCTGGGAGGATTTCAGCCCCCATCACAGCGCAAACCTGCGCGTCATCGCCACGGTCACCCTTGTTGACAACGAAGCCACAAGCCTCTGGCGCATTGCCGTGGACGGGCTGGGCGATCCCGCGCCCACGGCGCTCCGCTTCCCGCGCATTTCCAATATTGCCCCGCAGGCGAATGAAACCCTCGCCATGCCGGTGTGGATGGGCGAGCGCACCACGCGCGCGCGCGAACTGCTGAACGGCGGCGGCCGTTTCGAGTGGGAGTATCCGGGCCTGCTGTCCATGCAGTGCCTTGCCCTCTACGGCGGCGACGGCCCCGGCCTCTATGCCGCCTGCGACGACACGGGCGCGCGCGCCAAACGCTTTGCCATTGTCGGCCAGCCGGAAAAGGCGCTCGCCTTCGAGTTGACCCAGTTGCCCGAAAACGGCGCAGGCGACACCACCCGCTACGAATCCCCCTACAGCGTCATCGTCGGCACCTTCGAGGGCGACTGGTTCACCGCCGCCGAGCGCTACCGCGGTTGGGCGCTCCAGCAGTCCTGGGCGCGGCAGAGCCGCCAGAAAACCGGCGCCGTGGCCGACTGGGTGGGCAAGACGGGGATATGGGTCTGGAACCGCGGGCGTTCGGGCGGGGTGCTGGGCCCCGCGCTGGCGCTGCAGGAGCGGGCCCAACTGCCTGTCAGCGTATTCTGGCACTGGTGGCACGGCTGCCCCTACGACGTCGGCTTTCCCGAATACCTGCCGCCGCGCGAGGGTGCCGAC
>CAIUWO010000833.1 GCA_903902895.1 Candidatus Hydrogenedentota bacterium
AAGCGTCTCCTTTTCAAGATAAAAGCAGTACTGGCAGGCCAGATTGCAGCGCGGCCCGGCGGGCTTGGCCATTACATGAAAAGGATGGGGGCGTTTTTCCTGGGCGTCCATGACCGTCCTCTGAACCAGTTTTCAAGAATGCCGGTATTGTACATCAGACGGGGGCGGGTCCCAATCTTGCTTAACAACCCGCATTCCTGTCAAAGAATAAAACTGCGAAAAGATTGCCTCCTCGGCTGCCATGAAGGTACTATCTGTCTATGATTATTGCTCCTGAAATTCGGGTGAACCCCATAGCGCATTGGACCGGAAGGCTGCTCTTGCCGCTCTTCGGCTGGAAAACCGAGGGCCAACTGCCGGATTCCCCGAAGTGGGTCTGTGTTGTTGCGTGGCACACATCGAACTGGGATTTCTTTTTCGGTCTGCTGACTTCCTGGGTGTTTCGGATGCACACCAGTTTTCTCGGAAAGGCCCCGCTGTTTAAGGGACCTTTCGGCTGGTTCTTCCGCGCCGTGGGTGGCATCCCGGTAGACCGTTCCAGACACAATAATATGGTGGCGGCCGCCGTGGACGCGTTCAAGACCAGACCAAACCTGATCTTCGTCATAGCCCCCGAGGGCACCCGCCGCAAAACGGACTGCTGGAAATCCGGCTTCTACCAAATCGCCCTTCAGGCCAAGGTGCCCATTGTTCTGGCCTATCTGGACTACGGCCGCAAAGTGGGCGGGCTTGGCCCGGCCATCCATCCCACCGGTGACGTGGAGGCCGACCTGGCCAAAATACGCGAGTTCTACGACACCGTCACGCCGCAGCACGCGGAACTCAAGAGTGACCTGCGGTTCAGGGACACTAATCCAAACGATAGACAACGGTAGCCAACCGCGCAAGTGGACCTTTCCCCATCCATCCGGATAGAGTTGTGCCCGGGTACGCCCCGAACACTCGACTGCAAAGGCGGGAATCGTTCATGGATCCGAATGCCGAAAAGAGAAATGTCGCAAGAAATATGGTCAAAAGCGCGATGGCCGACATCCCATCGCTCCAACCGGAACTGAAGAAAGCCCTCTCCTCGCTTCTGGAAGATGCGCTTATGTCAACGTCGGCCGATGACTGGGAACGTGTTTTTGCGGGGATATTCAATCTCGTGACTGATGAGCGATTCAAGCCGGAATACGCGGTGATACACCGCGAAGTCACCGAATTGGCAGCAACCGGTCCCGCCCGTGCGCTCGCAACGGCAAGAACCATCAAAGAACCTTGGAACCGCTGCATGGCCCTGTCCCGACTTGCTGAAGGCGAGCGGAACGAGCAAGAGCGAACCAGACTCCTCCAAGAATCATTCTTGGCAGCCATGGACCTGATGGAGCCCAACCGGATTGTCACTGCCTCCACATGGCCAATAGCCGTGCTGTGCAAGCACCGGCAATGGCCTCTGGTCGAAGCCGAATCCCGACGCCTGCTTGTGCTTGTCGCCACCGAGCCCAGCCCAGTGCGCCGTGCCCATGCACTGGAGTCGCTTTGCAGGTCGATATGCAACGCCCCGAAGAACCTTGCATTGCCGGTGTTTGAACGGTTTGTGGAATCATGCCTGACCCCGCTGAGTGATGGCCGAAAAAACAAGCGCGGACAGTCCTTCCTGACGTGGATGCTCCCGGTCATCCACAGGCATATCGACCGGAAGTGGGCCGTGAAACTGGCGGACAACATTACCGGTCCATCACTGCATAAACGCGCACTTGAGTTGATTCAGAAAGCCGAAAACGACACTTCGAAGGACATTCCCCCGTCATGAATCCATTTTCAGCTTTGATGTTCTATTGTTCCATCGCCCTGTTTTCCGTAACGGCGATGGGAGGCGATTTCGGGCCTGCCATCGACCTGTCCCGCGCGGTCATCGTGGCGAAGCCCGAACTGGCCAGAGCCGCCACAATGCTCAGCGGGGAAATTGCACGTCGGTCCGGCGTGACACTGCCCGTGGAAACAAGCCTCCCGCGCAAATCTCCGGCGATTGTACTGGACACGGCCAACACCCCCGCAGTGCCTGACAAGCCTGACGGATACTCGATCTGGGTGGAGGACGGAACAGCCAGCAAGCCGCTCGTCCACCTGACCGGCCACGACGCGCGCGGCACGCTCTTCGCCGCGGGACGGCTCATCCGCCTGCTCGACTTCGGCGAGGGAACCGTAACCCTTGCGCCGGACACGCGCATTTCAACGGCGCCCGCCTATCCCCAGCGCGGCACGCAGATTGGCTACCGCGACACGGCGAACAGTTACGACGCGTGGGACATGGCCCAATTTGAACAATATGTCCGCGACATGATTGTCTTCGGCGCCAACAGCATCGAACTCATCCCGTCGCTGGACCCCGGCGAGATGGACGGCAAAGTGATGAAGCGCCCCGTCTGGGACGCCACCATCGACCAGGCAAGAGTGGTCAATGCCTACGGACTGGACTTGTGGTTGTGGATGGCTGCCCTCAAGGACCTTTCCAAACCCGAAGAAGCCCAGGCGGAACTGGAGCGGTGGGGGAGACTCTTCAAGTCTATTGACCGTATCGGCGGCGTGTTCGTGCCCGGCGGCGACGACGGCGACAACCTTGCCCAATACCTGATGCCCTGGCTGAAAGAATTGGCAAAGGTGCTCAAGGAAAGCCA
>CAIUWO010000834.1 GCA_903902895.1 Candidatus Hydrogenedentota bacterium
ATGTGACGTTGCACATCGCAGCGGGTGCGACTTTGCTCGGCAGCATGAACATTGCCGACTACAGCATCGATACGCACAAAAACCTCTACGCTGGCGAGCCACACATGGATCGCTGCCTCATCTTTGCCCGCGGGGCCGTCAACATCGGCCTCACGGGAAGCGGCACTATTGAAGGACAGGGCGACCGGAAAAATTTTCCGAACTTGGGCGACCCTGGAAAGAACCGCCCCATGCTCATCCGTTTCTTGGAATGCACCCGCATCCAGCTACGCGACCTGACGATATGTAACCCGGCATCGTGGACATCCGCCTGGCTCTACTGCGACGATATCGTTGTGGACGGTATCACCATCAAGAGCCGCGCCAACGGCAATGGCGACGGTCTCGACTTCGATGGGTGCGAGAACGTGCGCGTGAGCAACTGCTTGTTCGACACCAGCGACGATTCCATCTGCCTTCAGGCATCGCGCGCCGATCATCCCTGCCGCAACGTCGTCATCAACAACTGCGTCATGCAAAGCCGATGGGCGGCCATCCGCATTGGCCTCTTGTCGCTGGGAAATCTGCAGGACGTGACCGTGTCCAACTGCATCTTCCATGACATTCAGGACGCGGGCTTGAAGATTCAGATGTGCGAGGGCGGCACGATGAAGAATATGCAGTTCTCCAACATTGTCATGCGTAACGTTCCGCGTCCGGTCTTCATGACATTCAACCACTGGCGCATGGGTGTGGACAGTCCCAAGGAACTCCCGCCGATGAAGGCGTTGAGCGACATGCAGTTTAGTCATATTCGAGTGGATAACTCCGACCTGACGAACACGCTCACCGGCATCGTGCTGAGCGGCGTACCGGGCCACTCCATTGAAAATATCTCATTCGATGATATTGCCCTCACCTCACCTGGCGGCGGCACGGTTGAGCAGGCAGCGATCCGCAATCTGCCGGAGTTTGTGGACCGCCGCCCGGAGTTTGGCGTCCTTGGGAAAGCCGTTCCCTTTGCTGCCTTTTATGCGCGGCATGTGCGTGGTCTCACACTGTCGAACGTGCGTTTTGATGCGATTAAGACAGACGTCAGAGCTGCGATTGTCTGCGAGAATGTGGAGAGTGTCGAGATCGCCGGCGCGAAACTGGGAGCTATGTTTTCTGGAGCGTCCGTCCTTCGCTTGCAGCGGGTGAAGGACGTGACGGTTCGAGACAGCGTATCGTTGGGGATAGCGGGAGCATTTGTGCACATCGAGGAATCCAAAGCCAACGACGTAACGGTTGCCCCAAGCAACCGCCATCACGCATTAACGGAGATAGAGGTCATTCCATGAATATGAAACATACCCTTACACTCTTCGCCGCCCTGCTGCTGACGCCGCTGGCCGGGCTGACCGCGGCAGCGGATAAGACCACGCCCACCTCGGAGCAAGGCATTCGTATCGCCACATTCAAGGATGACCGCGAGGCAGCGCTCTCCTTTACTTTGGACGACGGCTGGGAAGATAATGCGATCCTCGCGGCACCCTTGTTTGATCGTTACGGGATTCATGCCACTTTCTTTCTGGTGTCCGGCATGATTCCGACCAACGGTATTGACAAAGGAACGCATAAATACGGGCAGATTTCATGGAGCCGCTGGAAACAAATCTCCCTTGCAGGACATGAGATTGGCAACCACTCCTTGCAACACCGTGGGCTGACCAAACTGGACGACGAGACTGTCCGTACAGAAATAGAAGATGGTCGGCAGCGTGTGACTGAACAAATCGGCTTGCCTCCTGTCAGTTTCGCTTACCCCGGCAATGCCCGCGATGATCGGGTCAGAAAGTTCGTCTACGCCCGCCACGCCATCGCACGGGAATTTGAAACGTCCTATGGCGGCAAAGACTTCACCGCGGCAAAGGCCAATGCGATGGTTCTTTCTGCACTGCAACAGAAACGCTGGA
>CAIUWO010000835.1 GCA_903902895.1 Candidatus Hydrogenedentota bacterium
CCTCCTCTGTGAGGTCAGAGTGGTCGGCACGCGCCTCCTCATAGCTTATTACGCCGTCATCGTTGGTGTCCACATCGTCAAAGTCGTCGTAAATCTCCTCCGCGATTTCATCAACGGTTTCCCCCTCTCCTTCGCCTTCACCCTCACCCTCCGGGTGGCATTCCAGGCAGCCGCAGGCGACTCCCGTAAGGCACAACGGAGCAATAAACGCAGTCTGGTCCAACTCCAGAGGCACGGAGAGGGTTCTTGTGTAGGGGTCATGGCCCGGCGCTGTAATGGTGAACGTGTAGGTGCCGCGGGGAAGCGCGGTAAACGGATACACGCCCAACTTGTTCTGGGTGACGGGCGTGGAAAAACCGCTGACTGTAACCGAAGCGTTGAGGATGCGCTCCTGCGTCGCGGCATCCCAGGCGATTATGTAGGCGTCCGCAAGCTTGCGGTATCCTGTCGCCCCCCCGATCGCAAGGATGGGGTCTGGCGCCTCGACATTGCCCGACAAATGGCTCTGAATCACTGCCGAATCCAGTGTGCTCCACTCATTATTGTCAACGCTAACAAGCCACGCGGCCTGGTTGTTTACCGCATTGCCGCCAATGGTGTTTAAGTCGAAAAAGTTGAACCCCGTGCTGGAAATGTCCGCATTTCCCAAGCCCCCGGAGACCGTAGCGGTCGCCGTGGGTGTGATCTGGACGGCATCACCGGAAATATTGTTGAACTTGCCTCCTACGATATTCGGCACGGCTCCCAGAACCCGAATCCCGACAGTGTGACGCGTGAACGAGCAGTAACGAACCACAGTCTGCTCTGGTTCATTTTCTATGCGCAGGCCGGTCCAACTGGTTGGTGTTCCACTGGAAAGGCCCGTGAAGCGCACCGAATCCACCACTGACGCGCCATCCCAGATCGTATTTAGGCGTTTTGCGGGGGAAACGATCGTTATCAGCGCGTCGCCGCCCACCGGGGGCACCAATGTGTCAGGCGCAACGCTTATGTTGGTGATCATTGCCGGATATTCGGCGGTGATGCTTCCCACAACAGTCACAGCGGTTTGGTTGGGGTCGGCACTTTGGACCCGGTAGTAGTCGACTCCCCACAGCCTGAAATTCGGGGGAAGGGAGATGTGGCCTTCGTTGTAGGTGCCGGGGCGCACGTATACCGTAACCGGAGTTCCCGCTGGCGGATTGAGTGCGGCGAGCGCCGCAATGGCGTGATTGATAGTCCGCCAAGGCGCGGACGACGAACCGGAGGACGCATCGTTGCCATAGGGCGAGACAATCCCCATCCAACCCGGAGAGTTGGGGTCGTTGGGATCAGTCTTTCCCAGGAACTCGTCAATGTTCATCATTCCGTCGTCGTCGGCGTCGTAGTTCTCGTCAAGACGGCTCAACGGATTCAAGCCGTTCTGAATTTCCCATCCGTCCGGCATGCCGTCAACGTCGGAGTCATTGTCGATGGGGTCCGTGTAGTTTGGCACTTCGTCGTAGTCGCTGAGCCCATCGGCATCCCGGTCGGTGGTTCTGTCGGGGGCGGGCTGGCAGGCGTCCAAGTCATCAACAATAACGCAACGCTTGCGCAAGGCTTTAATGCTGGCACAGTCCACGGGTTCTCCGAGAGCCGTGCCGACGAACACATAGTCGCCGACCGCGATGCCGGGATTATTGACCAAGGGGCTGAAATCGGTGACCACAGTGCCGCCCACTGCCAGAATGTGAAGGTTGGTGAGGCCCTGCAGAGGGGCGAGGGAACTGATCTGGGTGAAGTTGATGGCCAGGCGGTCAAGGTTGGCAAGTCCTGAAAGGCTGGCCAGTCCGGCGTTCCCGATGGGGTTGTTGTCGAGGGCGAGTCCGGTCAAGGAGGTCATATTGGCGAGGGGTGCCGTGTCGCTAATCTGATTTTCGCGGGCGTCAAGCCAAATGAGTTTTGTAAGGTTTTCAAGTGGACCGAGGTCCACGACTTGGTTCTTCCAGACATCCAGTCTTGTCAGGTTCGTCAGGGCTGCCAGTGGGGCAAGACTGGCCACCTGGTTGCCCGCGAGGCTGATACCCTGCAGTGTGTGGACGCCCGACAGGGGAGTGATGTCACTCACCTGATTGTCCGTCAAGAAAACGTGGGTCAGACTGGGAAGACTGCCCAAAGGCGTTAAATCGGATATGCTGTTTCCGGTCAAATCCAATACCGCCAACTTTGTGCAGTATTCCATTCCGCTCAGGTTGACAATGCCGCCCCCCGGCAGTCCCCCAACAGTGATAAGG
>CAIUWO010000836.1 GCA_903902895.1 Candidatus Hydrogenedentota bacterium
AACAGCCACGAACCGCTGCACGCGCAATTGACCCGCTCGCTGCAGAATCTCGTCCTGCGCCATTTCGAGAAAGATGACCGGTTCTTCTCGGAGGAGGAGGTGGGGGAGCGGCTGGATCTTTCGGTCGGAACGGTGCGCCGTTCCCTGAATCATCTCGTGGAGGAGGGATTGCTGCGGCGTCACCGGGGCCAAGGGTCCTTTGTGTGCCGCAGCGCGAGAGACGACGGGGGGGCGGGTCTTCGCGTGATTGCCGTGGTCAACACCTTCGACTCGTTTTTCAACGGCCTGTTGTTGCGCGAGCTTGCTTACCTTTGCCTGCGCGGTCGCCATTCCCTTGAGGTGATTAACCCCGGCCAGGACGAACGGGTCTCGCGGACCATCAATCTGGCTGCCGTTCCCGGAGCCCGCATTGGCTTTGCTTTTCTCTGCCTGGAACCCGACTTCACCCACGAACTGGCAACGATGACCCAACACCTGAACGTTCCGTCCGTCAACATCGACACCTGGATTCCAGACTATCCCGGCGTGCAAATCTGCGTCAACAATCGCTGCGGCATCGAACTGGGTCTTGCCCATTTGAGCGAACTTGGACACCGCCGGATCGCCCTGCTACTCTCCGAAAACCCGGAGCATGTCAACATACGAGACCGCATCGAGGCATTCCACGCCGGGATCGCGGCCCGCGGCCTTGAGGGAAGCGTGGTTGAGCCGTCCTCTCTTTCGGAACTCCCCGACCTCGGCGCTGAACTGCGCTGCCCCACCCAGAATCGGTATGATGCCCGCATCGGCGCGCGCACCGCAGAACGCATAATCGCGACGGGGGCATCCGCCGTGTTGTGCGTTTCCGACATCGGTGCGTGCTTTCTCATGAAACGCCTGCATATGGCGGGGATGCGCGTTCCCGAAGACATCTCGGTGATGGGTTTCAACGACGAGGGCACGGGCCTTATGATGTATCCTGAGCTGACCACCATCGCCCAACCCTATGAAGAAATAGCCACTGCGGCACTCGACCATTTGGAGCGGTTCGACACGTCCACCCGCCACATCCGGGTCGAGCCCCGGCTTGTTGTACGCGGCAGCACGGCGGCTGTCCGTTGAAGTTTTGCCGGGCATTGTCGGGCACGCCGCTCTCCCGTTGAAGCCGGGGCGGGTGGTTATCTCCATTCGTTTCTATCGCATCTGGACGTTGAACTCGATATCCTGCGCGGCGTTGTCGAAGTCGAGCCAGAGGGTTTTGCTGTCGTTGTCCCATTCCGTGGTCACGGGTATGGCGGGTTCCGTGGTCACGCCCTTGGGCTCGTCGGACAGAAACACGCGCGCACGGGCTCGGGTGCCCTCGGGACCCCGTGTTGTGAAGTGCCGGACGTCGTCCACAGTGTGCTCGTCGCGCACGCGGGTGGAGGCCGCGGCCACTTTGCGGTTCATGCCCTGCCGGCGCGCCCAGGGGATGTCGAAGAGCAGCGCGCGTTCTCCCGGCTTGAGCACCCTGTCGGTCACCACGGGCAGCATGGGGTCGAACAGGTCCACGAACTGGCCTGTGATCTTTAGCGGTTCGTCGGAGACCGACTCTTCCATGACCGACGCCACGATGTAAGGACCTCGCTGTAGTTTGAGATAGTTCTGGGTTTTCAAGGGTTCACCAAGCTTTTCCAGCAACCCCGCGACACTGTCCAGCACCAGCTTTGCGCCGTCCTCACGCCGCTGGATGGCGCCGGGTGTGTCGACCACGACACGCACCCAGCCTTTACCCACGGCTTCGGGAGTAATCTTCGCCGCCTCGGTCACACCCAGCCGCTTCAGCAGGTCATCCGATGCCGTGGATTCGTTCTTGCCCTGGTCGTTCCACCATTCGCGCACGTGGTGGTAGGGGTCGGCGTTGTCATCAACGAAGAGCAGGCAGCCACCGCCGCGCACCCACGCGTCGAGCTGGTCATGGTACTCCGGCTTGAGCGGCTTCTGGCCCTCATAGGTGAGCACGGCCACGCGACAGGTGGCCAGCGTATTGGCCTGCGGCAGGTTCTCCATCTGCACCATTTCCACCGGCACGCCCGACTTTATCAGCGGCAGCGCCACACCGAAGAACCCGCCAAGGTCGGGGTCGCTCCGGTTCGGCATTTCGCGCTGAAACATCATTGAATCGGAAACGATGACGCCGACGCCGCGTGTGCCGCAGTCATAGGACACCACGGGCTGGTCCATGTCGTTTAGGGCGTTAATGATTGTCAGCAACTGCGTGGCATACTCGGTCGGAATGCCTTCCTTGGCGTTCGACTTTCCATCCATGTCCACCTTCGGATAGCTGCCCTGGAAGATGCGGCTCGGCCAGGGCATCACCTCGTAGCGGGAAACCTCCGGCCAGAACAGCGACGCGATGACGGTGCATTCGTAATCGCGCCTGTACTCATTCCAAGTGTGGCCGGGGTCGTCCTCCACCGGGTCGGCCAGGAACCAGACCTTTCGCCCCGTGGGCCGGACCATCGCGAGCATCTGACCGTATTCGAGATAGGCGGACTCAAAGATGCGCGAGGCGCGTTTTCCCCGGTACCAGTTGCGCGTGCGCGCCGTGCCACTCCACACTTGTGCGATGTAGCCGTCCATTTCCTTGATATCCATCAGGTGCGATTCGGGACTGACAATACCCCAATGGGAGTAGTTAATGAGGCTGTGCGTGGGTACGTGGCACTCGATTTGCCTGCCCTGCGCCGCGGCGCGCTCCTTCACATGCTTCGCCACCTCGCGCAGCGCCTTGAAATACATCTCGTACTTGAGCCGGCTCGCACGATACTGCGCGTCCACGCTGGAATCGGGCTCCTGCCAAGGCTCGCCGTAGTATGCCTGCCAGGCATTCTTGAAAGCCGCGCTCCAACCCGCCCTCGTCCAGAACTCGGGCTCCTCCAAGAAGATCGCCTGTGCGCCCGCGTCCACGGCGGGCTCCACGTATTTCTTGATGTACTCGATATAACTGTCCGTGGGAACGTTGTACCCCACATTCTCACCGTGCATGATCAACTTGCCGCTCTTCTCGGTTTGAATTTCGTCCTTCTTCAAGCCGTCGGGGGTCACGTAATACTCCTCGTACCCACCCCAGGCGATGCCCGTCATCATGCTGACGGTGTACCCCTTGTCGCGCCATACTTTGGCGCGTTCGGCAAAGTCCGCCCTGACACCGTAAACCATGGCCATGTCGGAGCCGAGGTCAAGCTTTGTGTTATACGTGCTCCACTCCTGAAACGAGGTCCGGTCCGGTCCCAAAGTTGAAGGTGGTGCGGGATTGTCTCCGGCAAAGGCGGGAAGCACGACCAGAGCCAACGCGACTGTGGTCACCGAAAGCATCATCTTCATGGCAGCACTCTTTCCGGGGTTATAGCGAAGCAATTACACCCAACAAGGGCCGCGCCACTCTAAACCAGCGGTCTGTGCAACGGCAAGAAATAGAGCGAGGCGCTGTTTTTCTGCGCTCCTTGCCTCCCGGCCGTATCTTCCACTGTCTCAGTCGTATATTGATTCAATGCGTTGCCCGGCGCATGTACCCCTACTTCCGCCTGCGGTGTGAATAGGGACCAAGTGCACAGCAGGGAGACTATTCGCTGTCCAGCACTTCCCGCACTTTGCTGGCCAGAACGCTTTCGGAAAAAGGCTTCTGGATGAAATGGGTCCCTTTGTCCAGCACGCCCTGGTGAGCAATGACATCGGCCGTGTAGCCGGACATAAACAGGCACTTGACCTGCGGAATGAGGGATGACACGTTTTGGGCCAGGTCCCGGCCGCTCATCTCGGGCATGACCACGTCGGTCATCAGCAGATGGACCTTTCCTTCATGGTTACGGGCCAGACGGATCGCCTCGTCCGGGGTCAGTGCGGCCAGCACGGTGTACCCCTGTCGTTCGAGCAGTATCCTGGCCAGTTTCAAGAAGGACGGTTCGTCTTCCGTCAGCAGGATGGTCTCGGTGCCGCGCGGGCTATCTTCCACCGCGTTTTGCGTGCCTGCAACTTCGGCCTCCCCTGCATACCGAGGCAGATAGATGGTGAACGTCGTTCCCCGACCCATCTCGCTGTAGACACTGATGTGGCCGCCGTTCTGCTTGACAATGCCGAAAACGGTCGCCAAACCCAAGCCGGTACCTTTGCCCATCTCCTTGGTTGTAAAGAACGGCTCAAAGACCAGTTTCTGCGTTTCCCGGTCCATCCCGCAACCGCTGTCGCTCACGGTGAGGAGCACATACTCCCCGGGCACGAAGTCCGCGTGACCGGCGCTGTAGTGCTCGTCAACGCTGCGGTTTTCAGTCTCGATGGTGATCCTGCCCGTGTCGGCGATGGCGTCCCGGGCGTTGACGCACAGATTTGCCAGAATCTGGTCGATTTGGGACGGGTCCATCTTGACCGGCCACAGATTGGCCTCCGGATGCCAGTTGAGTTGCATGTCCTCGCCGATGAGCCGCTGCAGCATCTTGAGCATGCTCGCCACGGCCTCGTTCAGGTCCAGCACCTTGGGCATGATGACCTGCTTGCTGGCAAAGGCCAGCAGTTGGCGGGT
>CAIUWO010000837.1 GCA_903902895.1 Candidatus Hydrogenedentota bacterium
GGCCCAGCTCATCCCCGACGCCGCCGCCATCCGCGCCGAATGGGTCGCCGATGTCAGCACCGTCCTCATCACCTCCGGCGCCTCCGTCCCCGAAAGGCTCGTCGAAAACGTCATCGCATGGTTCCGCGCCCACGGCGACTGCCAGGTCGAAGAGCGCTCCCTCACCCACGAAGACACCGAATTCCGCCTGCCTAAGGAAATCGCGTAGGCCATGGCACAGCAGTTCCACCTCGTTGCCAAGTTGCACTTGGCAATGCCCCTGTCCCCGAAGCTGCGCTTCGCCCGGTGCCGTATCCACCTCGTTGCCAAGTTGCACTTGGCAAGACCGCTGCCCCCGAAGCAGCGCTTCGCCCGGTGCCGTATCCACCTCCTTGCCTAGTTGAACTTGGCAAGACCTCTGCCCCCGACGTCTCACCCCTAACTCCTGACGCCTGAAATGTCAGCCGCCCCCATCCGTCATTCCCGCGAAAGCGGGAACCCAGCCTTCGCCCCTTCGCCCCCATCCGGCATTCCCGTGAAAGCGTGGAACCCAGCCCCAAAGGATTCCACCACCAGATACCACGAGATCAACAAGAATCAATCTCCCTCAATGCTTGATTCTATTTCGGAAAGGCGCAGCGCGATGAACTTGAACGCGCACGAAAAAGGGCATACCATTATGAACGAGGTTCGTAACACAAAGCGGGGAGTTTACGCGTGATAACGTACAATCTCTTGTATGAACCGTGGATTCCTGTTCTGGATGCAGAAGGGAATGCAGCCTACACCGGTATTGAGGGGGCGCTCAATGAGGCGCACAAGTGGACAGGGATACATGATCCATTTCCGGTAGTCTCTGTTGGAATCATCCGGTTACTGCTGGCAGTGACATACCGGGTGTTGGGTCCCATCAGCACGGTTTCGGCCTGGCAACACATTCGGGACGCAGGCCAGTTTCCCACGCAGCCGTTTGACGAGTACTTCAGCCGATGGCGTTCCCATTTCGATCTGCTCGGCAGCACGCCCTTCTATCAGGACGCGGGCAGCCGCACGGACACGGACTTGAGGCCCGTATGCGACTTGTTTCTTGAGCGGTGTGCCGACACTAACATAAACCTTATGTCGCACGACTATGACAACCGGACTTCAATGGCGCTTGCGGAATGTGCCCGCGCCCTGGTGTCATTGCCTGCCTTCTGCCTGCAGGGCGGCCAGGGAAAACAGGCGGGCATTAATGACGCGCCGCCTACATACCTCTTCTTGACAGGACGGACGCTCTTCGAGTCTCTCCTGCTAAATCTCCCCGTCAATGAAACAATGCCGGACAATCCCGTCTTGGGACGGAAAGGTGACGCTCCAAGGTGGGAGGATCGGCACGGCACAACGGGCAGCGTGGGGTATCTGGAGGCGTTCACATTCCTGCCGCGAAAGGCCAGTTTGCTCGTTGAACTGGCCGAAGACGGCGTCCCCTATGTGCGGCAAACTGTTTTCAAGAAATTGGAGATGGTACGGGAACGGCGGCAAACATGGAAGGAGCCACATGCCGTACATGACACAAAAACCGGCAAGACCCTGCGTCCGCCAAATCCGATAAAAGTTCCGGTCTCAGCAGCGCAATACTGGCGCGACCTCTGGACGCGGATGCTCGATGTGTTGGACGGCAACGACGGCGCATCCTGTCCAATACTTAAGCAGTTTCAGGCGCTCGCCCCGGTGACAGTCTCGTCCGTCTCCCTTTGGATCGTTTCATTGAGCGCCAAGCAGGCCCTCGCACTGGATGTTCAAGACCGTTTGATTACTCCCACTGCGGATTTCTGGCACAGTACGGAATGGCGCAGCACGCTCCGGCAAGGGCTTCAGGCGGCAGATGGTGCTGGCAGAAAGGCCTGGGCTCAGGGAAGAGCATGCGGAAAAAGAAGGGATAAGAAGACGGGACCAAACACCGATATTGCCCGACTTGAGCGTCAGGGAGAGAGCGTATTCCTGCACGCCGTCGAGGATGGACCCCATGACGGGTGTGATCTCAGAGACCAACTTCTGGCCTGCTGGTCGACTAAAAAACCATCCCGAGGTAGTCGAGAAGACATGCACGGCACCGACGGCATCTCGACCTTTGTTCAGGCGCTTGAAACACTCAGCGCACACGACCTGACCCGCATTCGCCAGTCAGCCGGAAGTGGCCGGGGTGCAAGCACGACGCTAAACGACCTTTTCAACGTCATTTGGCGCCCTCTGAAACATAGGGGGCTGTGGGTGCCAAGAGAAGCCCTTTTCCTGGTGTTTATGACCTATCCGTGGAATGCATTGCGGGGCACCCCCCACGATTTCCCCCAAGGGCTTCGCGCCGTATGGAAACATACTGCAAAAACCAGTAAGGAGGATCTTAAGCGCCACCGCGCCTATTTGGAGGGGTTGCTTGGCGCGGTAAAAGGCACAGGCTATGAAACGTCATTGCTACAAGCCGTGCGCCTCCTGTGTTCGGAACAAATCGCCATCAACTGGGAAATGCTCGCCCGCGACATCGCCAACTGGGAAATCCCCGGGCTTCCGGTCCAGAACCGTTGGCGTGCTGTATGTTTTCCTCAAACCACCGCTGCGAAGGAAAGGAACTGATCATGCTTCTTGAAGTTCACATGCTGCAGACCCATCCACCCTCCAATCCCAACCGTGACGATCTTGGCGCGCCCAAGAGCGCCATATTTGGGGGTGCGCTTCGCGCGCGCATTTCCAGCCAATGCATCAAGCGCAGCATCCGCCAATCCGAGGTGTTCAGGGAACGGATGCAGGGCAGTCTCGGCACTCGCACCGTGTATTTCCCGGAATTGGTGGCCAATGCACTTCGCGATTCCTCTATTCCGGCGGAGGACCATGAGGCGCTCGTGCGGGCGTGTGTGAACATCGCCTCGAAGGAAAAAGACGACAAGAGCCGCGAAGACGAGGACGCGGTGGATGCGGGCGGTGCGAATGAACCGGTGGAAGATGCCGCGCGGCCGAGAACAGGGCAGCTAATCTTCGTGGGACCTCTTGAGGCGCGGGAGTTTGTGCGCGTCTTTGAGGAAACGCGCGGGAATGACAGAGCCACATACAAGGAATTCATGGGGGCGGCCTCCGATTCAGGAAAGAAGAAAGAGGATTCCAAGGTGAAGGGGGGAA
>CAIUWO010000838.1 GCA_903902895.1 Candidatus Hydrogenedentota bacterium
AGGGCTTCTTCTCCACGCGCTGGTAATAGTCGAGCACCTGCATCATGCGCCGGCGTGCCTGAATCTCGGCGGCGGTCAGTGATTCCGTGTCGGTGGCGTCAAATTTGGGAATCTTTATCTTGACGCTGTACCGGCCCGGCCCGGTGGGCGAGATGCTGGTCATGGGCAGTTCGTCCCCGGTGCGAATGGTTGCAAACCATCCTTCCGGCACCTGCGGCACGGCATGTTCAGGAGCCACTTCGCGCACATAGAACATCAGCGACATGGGCAGTTGACAGCCGTCGGCAGGCCGTCCCTTCACCGTGTCAAAACCCGCCTGACGCACCAGCAACGCCTCACCCGTGGCGTCTATGTACTGTTTCGCCCGCACGGTTTCCGGACCCGACGGACCGCACACCATGATATCCCCCAAGTGTCCGCGCCGGGCGCGGGCATCGACGAAACAGGTGTGCAACAGCATCGTCACCTTGCGGCGCAGCAACAACTCCTGCAGCACGACCGCAAGAATCTCGTGATCAAACTTGCGGTTGTCCGCGTCAGGATAGGGTTGGTACGGGGCAATGGCGTTGAACGCCTGCATCGCTTCCACAATCGCGTCAAAGGCCTCGCCCTGCCCGGCGGTCTCGCCGCAGAAACCGCTTACACCGCCTATGGTGGCGTTGCCCCCGACCACGGCGTACTCCTCGACAAGGATGACCCGGGCGCCTGATTTTGCGGCCGCCATCGCGGCCGACACACCCGCGATTCCGCCGCCCACCACGGCCACATCGCATTCGTGGCGCAGGGACACCTCGCCGCGCCGGGTAATGCTTCGGGAGTCGTTCTCCCGGGCCTCCGCGGCGGCACCCGCCGTCCCCGCGCAAAGCAATGAAGCCGTCCTAATAAAGTCTCTTCGCGTGGCCATTTTATCTTTCCTGTTCGCGTACAGTCCGCCTTGCACCGCAAGACGCGGATGGCGTCATGGCGGCAATCAACTCTAAGCGTGCGCCCTTCTGCCTGGCCCAAATCCCATAGAGTCATTCCCGATCGCCTTGTTTGTCACCAGCGGCTTTAGGTGCCATCAGGCGGGGCCGCCGGTTGCGAATACACGGCCACCGCCGATGGTTTCATGTCAGTATGCTGGGTCTTCACCGGGAAGATCAACGCAGGATTGCGGTGTTAGATGGCCCGGGTGCGGTCACACCATGCTCCCCTTGCGCGCGCAATGTAACGAAACCTCCCCAGGCTGGTATACGTGAAAGTGTGGTTTTGTGCCTAACCATTTTCTTCTGGCATTTCCGGGGCGAGACGGAAAGGCTTGGACAAACTGGAAATGACTTCCATGCGAACGGTGTTCACCATGAAACATGCTGCAAATGATTGTGGTGGGGTCAATTGCGTGTGGTTGTCAGCAATTCAAGGCACATTACCTGACCTAAAAAAATGTAGCAAACACTGAGAGGCAAGAACCATGAAGAAAAAGACCCCGTCCGGATTCACCCTGATTGAACTTCTCGTAGTCATCGCCATCATAGGCATTTTGGCGGCCATCCTGCTGCCCGCGCTTGCGCGCGCCCGAGAGGCGGCCCGCCGCTCCTCCTGCCAGAACAACCTCAAGCAGTGGGGTCTGGTTTTCAAAATGTACAACAACGAGGCAAAGGGCTCGTTTCCCCCGATGCAGGTGGGCGGATACCTCACACAGAGCGGGCAGGCGGCCGGCACGATGAACGTGGGACCCAACGCATTCGCCATCTATCCCGAGTATTTGACCGATCCGGCCATCGCCTTCTGCCCGTCCGACGCGGAATATTCGGAGGAGGTGGCCTCGGCCAAGGGCGCCAACGGCACCTGGTGCCTGGGCTATCTGCCCGACCCGGGCGGCAGCAGCCGCTGCGCCAAGGCCATCGACTCCAGCTACGGCTATGTGGGCTGGGTGCTCGACCAGTGCGGCTCCACGTCGCCGTCGCAGCCGTTGAGTTCGTTCACCGTGCTGCCCATGCTGGCGACACTGCTCGGCGGCACCGTGCCGACGAACACGGACCCCCAGATGGCGATCCAGGCCGGCCGGGTGGCCGAGGGACTGGTCACCAACGGCAGCGGCCAGCTTGACGGAACCGTCACGCAGTACCTGAGCGGCGCCCTGCAGGGGATGTACCCCAAGTCGGACCAGGACATCAACGCGGGCGCCCCCTACGGCAACGGCGGCGGCGCGACAATATACCGTCTCCGGGAAGGCATTGAGCGCTTCCTGATCACGGACATCAACAATGCCGGTTCGGCAAACATGGCCCAGAGCAGCCTCTTCATCATGTTCGACCAGCTCTCCAACCTCACCGGCAAGTTCAACCACGTTCCCGGCGGGTCAAACGTGCTGTACATGGACGGCCATGTGGAGTTCTTGAAGTACAGCCAGAACGGAGACGCCCCGACCAACGCCATGCTTGCGAGCTTCTTCGGGCTGATTTCCGGCAAGTAGCCGTCGTCGGCGCCAACCCGCCAAGGCAACGCCTCTCCGGCCCCGGACCCTGGTTCGGGGCCGGTTTTTTATTTCAGCAGTGTGCCCGTGCGCACCACGCGCGTGCGCGCGGCGTCGAGGCCGAGCAGCGCGACGATTTCCTTGGGCTTGGCCAGGCGTTCATCGCGCAGCCGCGTCGCAAAGCGGACCACGGCGTCGCCGTCCCCGTCCGTCCCAATGACACACAGCTCGCTGATGAGCGGCCGCACGTCGAGCGCGATCTTCTTGCGCCCGCCTTCGGAGCTTCGGCTCTTGACGCTGCGGTCGAGCAGCACCTCGGCGGCGGCCATGATCTCCGCCGCCCGCAGGGCCAGCGCCGCGGCGTCGCCCGGCGCGTGCAGTTCGTAATCGAACCCGACGACACTGGCCATGAGCGCGTCGCCGCGCAGCGGCACTTCGGCCGCGTCATACGCGTGCAGCCCCTGCGGCATTGACGCGGCCAGACGGGCGCACAGCGCCGCCGGGCTGACATGGCCCGCCAGCATCACGTCCATGCAGTCGCCCGTGCTTTCCTCGCCCAGCGGCGTGGCGGTGGCAAAGGTGACTTTGGCGTGCGCGTGGAAGCCCTGCGAGAAGGCCAGCGGCGCGTTCGCGCGGCGCAGGCCCCGTATCCAGGCCTCGGCCGTTTCAAGATGGCTCAGGAAACGCACCGCGCCGGTGCGGCCGATGTGAAAGCGCACGCGCTGCACCGGTTCGTCATGGGGCGTCTCCAGCGGTATGCGGCCGACGGCCTCCGCCGCGGCGGCCTTTTCGGCGCGCCCGGCCCCGCTGCGGCGCAGCATTTCGCCGCACAGTTCCGGCTCCTGGCGGTTCACACCGCACAGGTTGCACTGGCCCTGGCGGCAGTCCCGCGCGGTCTCCAGCGCCTGCGCGCGCTGCCATTCCCCCATCAGCCACGCGGGGTCCACCAGCGTGTCGATGTGGTCCCAGGGCAGCCGCTCTCCCGGCGCGCGCCCGCGCAGCGCCGCCTCGGTGTCGAAACCGGTTTCCGCGACGGCTTTCATCCACGGCGTGATGTCGAGTTTCTCGTCCCACGTCTCAAAGCCCGCGCCCAGCCGCCACGCGCGCTCGATAAGGTCGGCGGCGCGCCGGTCGCCGCGGCTGATGAGCCCTTCAATGAAGGATGCCGCCGGATTGTGGCGGCCGAACTTTATGCCGCGGTTCGCGCGGAACACGTCCGCGAGCATGCGCTGCTTTGCCACGGTTTCATCGATCGAAATCTGGCGCGCCCACTGGAAGGGCGTGTGCGCCTTGGGCACAAAAGTGGACACGCCCGTGCGCACCATGGCACTGCGCCGGATGCGCCGGCCCGCCTCCAGCGTGCGCAGGCACAGGTCCGCAACCGCCCGCACATCCTCGTCGCGCTCGGTGGGCAGGCCGATCATGAAGTAGGTCTTCACGTGCTCCCAGCCGCGGCGGTAGGCCTCCTCGGCCATGCTGATCAGTTCCTCGTCGGGGATGGCCTTGTTGATCACCGCGCGCAGCCGGGGCGTGGCCGCCTCGGGCGCAAAAGTAAGCCCGCTGCGCCGCACGCCGGACACAAGGTCCGCCAGTTCGACGGAGAACGAGTCAAGCCGAAGCGAGGGCAGCGACACGGACACGCCGCGCGGATGGGCCAGCGCCGCCGCGTGGTGCACCAACTCGGCCGCATGGGAATGATCACAGGTGGACAACGAGACCAATGTGGCCGAATCAAGGCCGGAACTGTTCAGGGCGGCGGTTAAGAGGTTGCCCACGGTATTCACCGTGCGCTCGCGCACGGGACGATTGGCCATGCCGGCATGGCAAAAACGGCAGCCCTGCGTGCAGCCGCGCAGCACCTCGATGCCCGCCCCGTCGTGCACGAGCTGGGTGAACGGGACTATTGGTTTGGCGGGGAAGGGCGTGGCGTCCAAGTTCCGGGCAACACGGCGCGTAACGCGCACGCGCGGGTCGGCCATGGGAACACCGTCCACCATTTCGACCGGATGCAGCGCGGGCACGTACACGCCCGAAATCGCGGCGACCGCCTCCAGCCGCCTGGCGCGCGGCGCGCCGCGCAGCGGCAGCAGCGCGTTCGCTATGTCCACGATGGCCTCTTCGCCGTCGCCGATGACGACAAAATCAAGGAAGGGCGCCAGCGGCTCGGGGTTGAAGGCGGCCGGACCGCCCGCGAAGAAGAGCGGCGCGTCCTCGGCGCGGTCGGCGGACCGCACCGGAAAACCGGCCAGGTCGATGGCGTTAAGCACATTCACAAAGGTCAGTTCGGACTGGAGCGAAAAGCCGATTGCATCGGCCGCACCCACAGGATCACGCGACTCGTGCAGGAACAGCGGCAGGCCGCGCTCGCGCAGCAGCCGTTCCATGTCCGGCGCGGGCGTGTAGGCGCGCTCGGCCCACACACCCTCCATGCCGTTCAGAATATTGTAGAGAATGTGCAGGCCCAGATTGCCCAGACCCAGCTCATACAGGTCCGGAAAGAACAGGCAGAGGCGCAACTGCACCGTGGCCGGGTCCTTGTGGACCGTGTTCCACTCCGTGCCCAGATAGCGGGACGGCTTTTCAACAAGGGGCAGAAGGTCTTCGATTGCTTTGCGCAGGTTCATTTGGACACCACCGAACCCGCCGAGCGCCAGGCCGCCAGCTTGGCGGGCTGGTCAAACACCTCGTGGGCGTTGCCGCGCATGACGCGGTCCACGACCCCGGGCACGTCGTTTTCATCCATCCAGCCCTCCTCCACCAGCTCCGTGACCGCCTGGGCGATGCCCTGCCGGGCGATGGCGGCATGGCCGGGGACCATTTCGACCGGCATGAAATCGCCGCCGAAGGTGAATATCTTGTTCGCGGGAACGGCCATCAAAAACTCCTTGAGGAAGCGCACGGAGGCGGCGGGGTTGATAATCCACGCCCAGCACATGTCGAGGTAGGCGTTGGGCCACTGCTTGGCAACGGCGATAAACTCGTCCTGGCAGGGATAGCCGATGTGGAAGAAGTCGAAGCGCACTTTCGGGTGGGCCTTGAGCAGTTCGCACACATCGCCGGCGTTGCTGTTCAGCCGGTGCATGGGCATCGACGACTGGCCGGCGTAATAGCCCGTGTGCAGCTTGACCACCAGGTTGTACTCGGCCGCCTTTTCCATGCAGTAGTGAAACAGATGGTCGCATATCGCCTTGTGCTCGGCGTCATTGACCGAATCCCGGTCTTTTCTGTAACGCTTGAACAGGGGTGCCGCGTCCCCGGCGGAGACCTGCGCGAAATCGAGTCTGCGCCCGTAGGCCTGCTGGCTCTTCAGCGCGATGGCGCGGGGCCCGTACTTCTCAAAATGCCAGTCAATCACGCCGTGCCAGTCGTCCAGCGTGGCGACCTCGCGGCCCGCCGCCCGGCCCAGGTCGTCTATTTGCCTGGCTTCGCTGAAGGCGACGAAACTAAGGTCCTGGGCAAGCAGTTCGGGGTCGGCGGTCTCCATGAAGCTCCCGCCTTCCAGGCTGTTCACGTGGCAGTACTCAATGTGCGCCACGTCGCACAGGATGGTTTCATAGAAGCCCGGGTGGACGCCGTCACGGATCAGGCCGGAAATCTTCTCCACATTGTCCGACGTGATGTCCCGTTCCCCGTAGAGACGGCGCACCGACTCGCGCAGGCAGCGAAGGTAACCCGTGTTGCGTGACCGCTGGTAATGGGGTTCCACCAGCGACCACTTCTCTTTGGGGCTGAGGCCCCATTCCTTCACCTTGTCCATGTCTTCCGGGGGCATCCCGGCAACGATCAGATCGGAATCGACGTAGTGCCCAAGCAGCATGGCGATGTCGGGAGTCCATATGTGATGCCCACTGTCCTTCTTCAGCGCCTCCACCCGGTGCTGCTCCTCCCACAAATGCTCATGGGTGTCCACAAAGGGGGTCGATTCAACCAGATGCATTATGTCGCGGTGCGCTTTCATGCCTGTCGTGCTCCGGGTAATTGAGGTGAAGAATGCCCGCGGCCGGACGGCCGCCAAGCCAAAGGATACCACAGTCGCGCCCGCCGGCTCATCGGGGGGGTGCCCCGGGGGGGTGCCCCGGCGTATCGGGGGGACTGCCACGCGGGGCCGGCCACATGCGCGATCATGGCTGGCAACGTTCACTTCCCCGGAAGAATGGTCACGCAAATACGAATTTCCGTCCCCGACGAGACGCACTGTGCCAACGCCATTTGTGCCCGCAATACCCCCGGTCCTCCGCCCTCCTTCCCAAGTCTTACTCGGAAAAGCGCCGGCCCGCAAAGTTGTATTTCTTTGCCTGGTGGCATGGGCATCCCGCCCATGTTCCCCACGGTTGCCGCCATTTCACACCCCGCCCTACTCCGGCTTCTGGTAGCGCTCTTTCACATACTCTTCCAGCATGGCAAGGAACCGCGCGGAAATATCGGCCGGGGTTCCGGACAGGCTGGCGATTTTCTGGCCGTCGGCGTAGACGGGGCAATTGGGGGATTCGCCGTTGCCCGGCAGGCTGATGCCGATGTTGGCCGTGCGCGATTCGCCGGGGCCGTTGACGATGCAGCCCATAACGGCGATGTGCAGCCGCTCGACGCCGGGAAAGTCCTTTCCCCATTCGGAGATGCGCCGGCGCACGTAGGCCTGCGTGTCGAGGGTCAACTGCTGGAACACGTTGCTGCTGGTGCGGCCACAACCGGGACAGGCGGTGATGCAGGGCGAAAACTGGCGCAGGCCGAGCGACTGGAGCAGTTCCTGCGCGGCGCACACCTCCTCGCAGCGGTCGCCGCCGGGCGTCGGTGTAAGCGACACGCGTATGGTGTCGCCGATTCCCTCGGCCAGCAGCACGCCCATGGCGGACGCGGACCAGACGAGGCCCTTGACGCCCATGCCCGCCTCGGTCAGCCCGAGATGAAGCGGCTGGCGCGTTTTGGCGGCCAGATCGCGGTAAAGGTCGATGAGGTCCGTCGGCCGGCTGGTCTTGCAGGAGATGATAATCTGGTCCTGCCGCAGGCCGCATTCCAGCGCCAGTTCGGTGGACTGGAGCGCCGATATGATCATGCACTCGTTCATCACCTGCGCCGAGCTCTTGCCCAGTCCGCGCCGGGAGTTCTCCAGCATCTTGTCCGCCACCAGGTCCTCATTGAGCGAACCGCTGTTGACGCCGATGCGCACCGCTTTGTTCAGATCGCGGGCCACGGCGCAGATGGAGGCAAACTGCTCGTCGCGCGCCGAACCTTTGCCCACGTTGCCGGGGTTGATGCGGTACTTGTCGAGCGCGGCGGCGCATTCGGGATAATCGGCCAGCAGTTTGTGGCCGTTGTAGTGAAAATCGCCGATGACGGGCACTGTCGAGCCGCCCCCGCGCACGCGCCGCACGATCTCGGGCACCCTTTCGGCGGCCTTGGGGGTGTTCACGGTAATGCGCACCAATTCCGAGCCGGCCGCGGCCAGTTCGAGAATCTGTGCGGCGGTCGCATCGGCATTTTCGGTGTCCGTGTTGGTCATGGACTGGACCACCACCGGCGCGCCGCCGCCCACGGGAACGCCGCCCACCATCACCTGAATTGTGGTATCGCGATGAGTCATTTTCATGGCATTATTATCTCATGTTCGTTCCGCTCGCAGATAATCCGCCGCATGTTTTTATCTTCATGACGGACGCCCAAGAACAAGCGCCCCCCGGCAACAACAGCGCTACCGGGGGGCTGGAGAAACGAGACAGCCTCAGTCTGGGTCAGACCCGGAGTCTCTGCAAACCAGCAACATTCTTTTGGACCTGCGACCAGTCCACCAGGTTCCACCAAGCCTCAACGTAATCAACGCGCTTGTTTTGATATTTCAGGTAATAGGCGTGTTCCCACACGTCCAGAGCCAGCACCGGCACGGCATCCCAAGGGGAAAGTTTCTGGTGGTTCTCCGCCTGAAGCACAAGCAGACGGTCATCTTCGGCGCGGTAGGTCAGCAACGCCCAGCCATTGCCCTCCACCGCTGCGGCGGCCGCTGAAAATTGTCCTTTGAACGCCGCAAAAGAGCCAAAATCGCGCTTGATGCGGTCAGCAAGGTCGCCTGCGGGTTCGCCGCCGCCGCCCTTGCCCGCCGGGGCCATGACCTTCCAGAAGAGGGAATGCAGCGCATGTCCGGCACCGTGAAAGGCCGCCTTTTTAGATAGCGTCTGAATCGCGGCGAAATCGTTGGCTGCCCGCGCCTTTGCCAGGGCCGCTTCCGCCTCGTTGAGCCCCTTCACATAGGCGGCATGGTGCTTGTCATGGTGCAATTCCATCGTCTTGGCGTCGATGTGGGGTTCCAGCGCGTCGTAGGCATAGGGCAGTTCGGGCAGTTTGTGTTCCGTCACCGCACCACCCCCGCCTTCCGCTACCGGGGCCCCCGCATCGGCCGCGAGTGCCGTTCCCATGGTTCCTAAGAGCGTGGTTCCGGCGGTCATGCCGCCCGCCACCCTCAGAAAGTCGCGTCTTGTCGACATCGCAAAAACCTCCTCGTTAACTGCATCTGGTTAAATGCGTTAACCAAGTCTGACCCGGTCTCCTCAACCTTCAGATCAGGCCCGTTAACAACCGCATGTGCAAGTTAACGCCGCGGGAGGGCAATGTATTTCGCCGGGCCTGTCGCGCCGGAACTACAGTTCGTGGCAGGGCATGCCAACGGCATCGGCCACGGCGGCGTGGGTAATCTGGCCGGCGTGGGTGTTGACGCCCCGCTTCAGCGCCGGGTCCTGGGCAATGGCCTGCTCGAAACCCTTTTCGGCAATCTTAAGCCCATAACCCAGCGTGACGTTGGTGAGCGCCATGGTGGAGGTGTGCGGCACGGCGCCCGGCATGTTGGCCACGCAGTAATGCACCACGTTGTACAGGCGGTAGGTGGGGGAACTGTGGGTGGTCGCATGGGAGGTTTCGGAACAGCCGCCCTGGTCGATGGCGATGTCCACGAAGGCGGAGTTGGGCTTCATCTGGCGCACCAGGTCGCGGGTGATGAGCTTGGGCGCCTTGGCGCCGGGGATCAGCACGGAGCCGATGACCAGGTCAGCCTGACACACCTCTTCGGCGATGTTGGCCCGGTTGGACATGAGGGTGGTGACACGGCCGCCCATAATGTCGTGCAGGTAACGCAGCTTGGCGGGGTTGATGTCGATAACGGTGACGTGCGCGCCCATGCCCACCGCCACCTGGCAGGCGTTGCTGCCGGCCACGCCCGCGCCGAGGATGACCACCTTGGCCGGTTTCACGCCCGACACGCCGCCGAGCAGAATGCCCGAGCCGCCCGAGTGCGCCTCCAGACAGTGCGCGCCCACCTGCACCGAAAGCTTGCCCGCCACCTCGCTCATCGGAGTGAGCAGCGGCAGCGAACCGTCCTCAAGCTGAATGGTCTCGTAGCCGATGGCGGTGACCTTGCGGCGCAGCAGCGCGCGGGTCAGTTCCTCGTTTGACGCGAGATGCAGGTAGGTGTACAGAATCTGCCCGGGCCGCATCAGGCGCAGTTCCCCCTCCAGCGGCTCCTTGACCTTGACGATCATGGCAGCCTGCTGCCAGAGGACGCTGGCCTTGGCGAAAATCTTCGCGCCCGCGGCGCGGTAGGCCTCGTCGGGAATGCCCGTCCCCGCGCCCGCGCCCTTTTCCACCAGCACCTCATGGCCGTGCGCCACCAGCGCGCTTACCCCTGAGGGAACCATGGCCACCCGGGCCTCGCTCGACTTGATTTCCCTGGGCACTCCAATAATCATCGGCGTATCTCCCCACGGTTGGCGGTTCCCTCAACGGAACCGCATGCACTCAATAGATTGCCACAAACCAAAGTCTTATGCGAGTTCCGCACAGACAGTTGTCAACAATTTATTGTGGTCTCCGGGGTTCCGACCACAACATCTGCCATCAGGTTTGATTTCTGTTGCAACCCGTCCATCGGCTCTGCTAAGATACAATCCCGTTAGAGCAACGGGCCTCCCCCCTCTCTAGCCTATGCAGAATACTTGGGTTGAATTCATTTGCAAGGCGGAGTACGCAGCATCGTGACCACAGACCGACCGCTACTATTGTGTGTTGTTCCGGCACGGCGAACCTCCACCAGCAATCCCGGTAAAACCGCCGCTCCGCGGCGTTTCAAGGCAATTCTTACGCGGTTGAACCATGCCTGCGGCACGGGACGGTTCGCGTTTATGGACACGGAATTCGAGGCTGTCTGAGTCGGCGTGCCGTGGGACCTGGAACGGGTCCGGGCGACCCTGCGGCACACAGGAAGGAGCATGCGTCATGACAAAATATGTCTTTACAACAGGGGGTGTGGTGTCGTCGGTGGGCAAGGGCATTCTTTCTGCCAGCCTCGGCATGCTGCTGGAATCGCGCGGACTCAAAATCGCCATGATGAAACTGGACCCGTACATCAACGTTGACCCGGGCACCATGAACCCCTACGAGCACGGGGAGGTGTTCGTGACCGACGACGGCGCCGAAACCGACCTCGACCTCGGGCACTACGAGCGCTTCACCTCGGCCAAGCTGTCACAGAAAAGCAATGCGACCACCGGCGCGGTGTACAACGCCGTAATCCAGAAGGAGCGCCGGGGCGAGTTCCTGGGCAAGACGGTGCAGGTGATCCCGCACATCACCGACGAGATAAAGTCGCGCATCCGCCAGTTGACCGCCGAGGAGGACGGGGTGGACGTGGCGATCATAGAAATCGGCGGCACCGTGGGCGACATTGAAAGTCTTCCCTTCCTGGAGGCGCTGCGCCAGTTCCGCCTCGAAATCGGGCCCGACAACTGCTGCTGCATCCACGTGACGCTGGTGCCGTACATCGAGGCGGCCGGCGAGCTGAAGACCAAGCCCACCCAGCACAGCGTGCGCGCCCTGCGCGACATCGGCCTGCAGCCCGACGTGATCGTGTGCCGCACCGGCAAGAAGCGGCTCGGACCCGACCAGTGCGCCAAGATCGCGCTGTTCTGCAACGTGACCGCCGACGCGATCATCAACGCCGAGGACATGTCGCCGCTCTACGCGATCCCGCTCAACTTCAAGAGCCAGCATCTGGACAGCACCGTCCTGCGCCTGCTGCACATCGACGCGCCCGAGGGCGACCTGAGCGAGTGGACGGCCATGGTGGAGCGGCTGCGCGCCGCGGACAAGGAGGTGCGCATCGCCGCCGTGGGCAAGTATGTGGGCCACGACGACGCGTACAAGAGCATCAATGAAGGCTTCGTCCATGCGGGCATTGCGAACGACTGCAAGGTCAAGCTGCACTGGGTCGACTCGGAAAAGCTCGAGCAGATGGACGACATCGGCGCGGCGCTGGCCGAGTTCGACGGCATTCTCGTGGGCCCCGGTTTCGGCTCGCGCGGCATCGAGGGCAAGATCGCGGCGGTCCGCTACGCCCGCGAAAACAAGGTGCCCTATTTCGGCATCTGCCTGGGCATGCAGATTGCGGTGATCGAGCTGGCGCGGCACGTGGCCGGATTCGCCGGCGCCACCTCCACCGAGTTTGATCCCCAGACGCCGCACCCGGTGATCTGCCTGCTGTCCGAGCAGCGCGGCATCAAGGAGATGGGCGGCACGATGCGGCTCGGTGAATACCGCTGCGACCTCACGCCGGGCACCAGGGCCCATGCGGCCTACGGCGCGGACACCATCCACGAGCGCCACCGCCACCGCTACGAGTTCAACAACGCCTATCTCGACGCCATGGTCGAGGCGGGCATGGTCGTCAGCGGCCGCCACCCCAAGGGCGACCACGACCTGGTGGAGATGATGGAGCTGGCCGACCACCCCTGGTTCTGCTCCTCCCAGTTCCATCCCGAGTTCAAGAGCAAGCCGATGCACCCGCAGCCGCTGTTCCGCGACTTCGTGACGGCGGCCCTGGCCCACAAGGAAAAGCGTGCTTAGCGGCATCACACGAGACCGGCTCGAACGCCGGGCGCGTTTGCTCTTTTCCTGGCGCGAGAAGGCGCAGACGCTGGCCGACGGCCGGCGTCTGCCCCGCGAACAGGACCTGCCCCAGGCCATGGACGCCAGGAAAGCGGCGGCCTATTTCACCGAACAGTCCCGCAAGGCGCGGCGGGAGACGGACGTTTTTCGCAAAAAACTGCGCGAGCGCATGGAAAGCGCCCAGGACCTCGTGCGCGTCGCGCTGCACCAGCAGCGGCAGCTCGCCGTCCGGGCGGGCGAGCGGCGCATCAGCGCAAAGACGGCCAACGACGAGAACCGCCGCCTGCAGGAGGAAATCCGAAAGCGGGGCGAGGAGGCCAACCTGTGCCACCGCGTGCTCGCCCTTGAAAGCGCGGAGGACCTGGGCGGATTCATTGACCTGCCGCTGCCGCGCTACGCGCGCGAGCTGGAGCGCTTTCTGGTGTCTGACAGCTCCGACTCCAACACCGGCGACCGCGACCATGCCGGGACGGGGAAAGAGGCGGCATCACCCAATACCTCATACTGGCTGGAACGGCTGCGCAGTCTCGCTCCAAAGCGCCTTGGGCGATGGGACTTTATCGCCATCGGCGCGGCGGGGATTGCGGTGCTGCTCGCCTTGCTCTACTTCCTCTATTCGACCCAGTTTGCCGGCGCGGTGGCGTTTGATCTGCTGCCCGCACCGCAGGGCGCCTGGGTCCTGTCGGCGGAGAACAGAACCGCCCACACCGTCACCGTGGCGGTTCCCGGCAATGCCGGACAGGGAACGGCCCGGGCGGACTACGCCGTGTTCGTGGAGATGCGGGAAAGCGGCCAGACCGAATTCCGCCGACTGCCCGACGCGGATCGCGCCTGGGTCTATGGCGGCACCGCCGGCAGCGACAACGGCCCCGTCGGGGTCGCTTCGCGCATGACCGCAAAATGGACCCTCTCCCCGGGGCTGCTGTCCGTGCCCGGCCCCGACGCGCTGCTGCGCATCGTGGTCACATCGGGGCACAAGCCCGTCTTCGCGCAGGAACTCGCCTTCGAAACCAAGTCCGGCGGCGGGGCCACGGCACCCAAACAGCCCTCCTGAGCTTCAGGCGGCCGTCTACCGCCGCTGTTCTTTCCGCCTTGCCCCCGCCAAGAGTATCGTTGCGGCCAGCAGCGTCAACCCCAGCAGCCCCAGGGCGGAAACGGCTGCCGCAACCGCCAGCGTGACCTGGGCCGATTCGACCGCGTCACCGTTGGTGTCGCTGACCTCCACACTGTACAGTCCCGCGTTCTCCGGGGTGATGTCCGACAAGACATACTCGCCGCTTTGGGCGTTCGGAATGTTTTCTCCGTCCTTCTTCCACTGGTACAACAGCGGACCGTAACCGCCCGCGGCCGCCACGGTGAACCGGTATGTCCCGCCCGGTGCGGCTTCGCCGCCCGCCGGCGGCACCGTGATGCCCACCGGCGGCCGCACCTGCAAGGCAACGGTGTCGCTCGTGCGCTTGACACCGTCAAAGGTCACCTCGCACCAGTAGTCGCCGGCGTCGGCCGGCGTCACGCCGGTCAGCGGCCACTGCGGGGTCGCCGGGCCGTCGACGACGGCCTTGGCCGCATCGCCCCGCCGCCACTGGTAAGTCGTGGGCACGCCGCCCGCCTCCACCGCCGCGTCCAGCGTGAAGTCGTCGCCCGTGTAGAGCCGCGCGGTGGCCGGCTGGGTCACGCTGAAGCCGGGCCAGTTGTACACGGTGCACAACGCGGAAGCGCCGCCCGCACAGGCGTTGCCCAGAAGGTCAGTAACCACGCCGCCGGGAAGGGTGATGCCGATGGTGCCGTCCGCGTCCGGGTCGGCCAGAGTCACCGTCACCGTGTAGCTCGGGTCTGTTCCCCGTCACCGCAACCGTGCCCGCAAGGGTGCCCGCGACGCTTACGGTGGCATCGCTGAAACTCGTGCCCACCGGCTCGCTGAAGGCCACCGTAAACACCACGGCATCTGTGGTGGTCGGCGAGGGCGTGGTCAGCGTGATGACCGCCGTTGGAATGGACCGGTCCAGAATAATATTGTCGCTGATGGTGTCGGTGGACACGTTGCCGACGACGTCACGGAAATGGACATACACGGTCTGCACCGCCTCGCCGCCCGTAAGGGTCCAAAGCTTCGTGGCCTGGAGCTTTTCCCAGGCCGTCCATATGCTGCCGTCCGCACTGAAGCACATACGGGTCGCGCCGGAACCCAGCCCGTCGGTGCAGGTGATGCCCAGCGTGACCGTTGCATTGCTGGTGCCGTCCGCACCGCCGTTAATGACCACCGACCCGCTGGGCGGCATGGTGTCGAGTTTGATGTAGTCATTGGTTGCGGCGGACACGTTTCCGGCCCGGTCGCGGAACTGCACACGCACGGTCTTGTATCCGTCGCCGTCTGGGAGCGTGTAGGTGCG
>CAIUWO010000839.1 GCA_903902895.1 Candidatus Hydrogenedentota bacterium
AAAGGCGTCCCATGGCGCGGAGACGATTGGTGAAACTACGGGTCAATCTGAAAAGAAAGAGACAGGAGAAGAAAAATGAAAGTCATCATCGTTGGCGGCGTGGCCGGCGGGGCATCGTGTGCGGCGCGCCTGCGCAGGCTGGATGAAAAGGCGGAAATCCTCATGGTGGAACGCGGACCGTACGTTTCGTACGCGAACTGCGGGCTTCCCTACTACGTGGGCGGCGTGATCGAAAAAGAGTCGAGCCTGCTTGTGGCCAGTGAGAAGCTGTTCCGCTCGCACTTCAACATTGACGTGCGCACGAACTGCGAGGCAATCGCGATCTCGCCAAAAGACAAAACCGTGGACCTGCGCAACGTCACGACCGGCGAGATCGTGACCAAGTCCTATGACAAGCTGGTGCTGTCGCCCGGCGCGCCCTCGGTGCATCCCGATCTGCCCGGCATTGACCTGCCTGGGATTTTCCATGTGCGGACAGTGCCGGACGTGCGGGCAATGCGCGAGTGGATAGAAAAGGGCACGGCGTTCCTCGCGGGCATGTTCTGCTACTCGGGCATCCAGATGGCCAAGCCCGTGCGGCGCGCGGTGGTGGTGGGCGGCGGATTCATCGGCCTTGAGATGGCCGAGAATCTGGTGCATATCGGGTTTAACGTGACCCTTATCCAGAAGCCCCCCCAGCTGCTGGGGCCGATTGACGAGGAAATGGCGCGCCTTGTCGAGGGCCATGTGGCCAGGCACGGCGTCCAGCTCGAACTCAACGATGGCGCGGCGGGGTTCAGGCAGTTGGAGGGGGGCGCCATCGAGGTCCAGACGAGTTCCGGCAAGACGCACGCGGCCGACATCGTCATCCTCGCCATCGGCGTGCGGCCCGATACGGCACTGGCCAAGATGGCCGGCCTTGAGGTCGGCGCGCGCGGGGGAATTCGCGTCGACGAGCACATGCGCACAAGCGACCCCGACATCTTCGCCGTCGGTGACGCCATCGAAGTGAAGGATTTTGTGACCGGCCAGTGGAGCCTCGTGGCGCTGGCCGGGCCGGCGAACCGGCAGGGCCGGATGGCGGCCGATGTGATCGCCGGGCGCAATTCGCGCTACCGCGGCACCCAGGGCACCTCGATCATCGGGCTCTTCGGCGGCGCGGCCGCCTGGACCGGTGTCAGCGAAAGAACCTTGAAGGGGCTGGGTGACACCGATTACGAGAAGATCTACCTGTACCCGAATTCGCACGCGGGGTATTACCCGGGTGCCAAGATGATGGGGTTCAAGGTGCTCTTCCGCAAATCTGACGGGCGGCTGCTCGGCGCGCAGGCGATTGGCGAGGACGGACCGGGCGTGGACAAGCGGATCAGCGCCCTGGCCATGGCGCTCCAGATGGGCGCGACCATTTACGACCTCGAAGAGGCCGAACTCTGCTACGCGCCCCAGTTCGGCAGCGCCAAGGACCCGGTCAACTTCGCCGGGATGGTCGCCGCCAACATCCTGCACGGCGATATGCCGGTTACCCATTGGGAGTCGGCGGACGGTGCCTTCCTTCTCGATGTGCGCGAGCCGGTGGAACTGGTCATAGAGAGCATGCCGGGCGCGGTCAACATTCCCATGGGGCAACTCCGTGACCGCCTCGGTGAACTCCCCCGCGACCGAGAAATCCACGTCATTTGCCGCTCCGCGCAGCGCGCCTACTACGCAACGCGCATTCTGCTGCAGAACGGGTTCAACGCCAGGAACATCTCCGGCGGCATGCTGTCGCGCGCGATGCGCTCACTGGGCGGCGGCGCTTCCGCGTCAACCCCGAAATGAGTCCACGAATGGAGGTTCGGTTGAGAATGCGCACATCCGCTGCGCCCGGAAAGACCCGGCCATGCGCGGGATAGTCCCAAGCGCTTTTGTGCTGGTGGCCCTCACGGTGGTCGTGCATGCCGTCGGGCTCATCGCGATAATCAAGCTCCTGACGCGGCCAGGCACCCGGGTGCCGACGGGCCTGTGGCCCACAGCTTGGGTCCTTATTCGGATGACATGGCTGCTGGTCCTGGTCCATGTGGCCGAGATTGCCGTCTGGGCTGGCTTCTATTACGCGCTGGGAAGCATGCCCGATGCCGGGGCGGCGCTGTATTTCTCCGGGGTCACCTACACGACGGTCGGCTACGGAGACCTGGTGCTTCCGCAGCAGTGGCGACTGCTGGGACCGGTGGAGGCGCTGACGGGCATCCTGATGTGCGGGTTGTCCACGGGGTTCTTCTTTGCTGTACTCAGCAGGCTTTTTGGGCCCCTGTTTGGCGACATTGAAAGGAAGGAACCATGACACTGTTGCTCAAGGAGATACGCCACAATCCGATGCTGTGGCTGCTGGCCTTTGTGCCCGTGGTCTTCGCCGCGGAAAAGCTGGTGCCCGGGTCACAGACGCTGCTGTTCATGCTGTCCGTGCTGGCCATCGTGCCGCTGGCGGCGCTGCTGAGCCGCGCCACCGAATCGGTGGCGGCCAAAACGGGCGACGCGGCCGGCGGCCTGCTCAACGCCACGTTGGGCAACCTGACCGAACTGGTCATCGCGCTTGCCGCCCTGCGCGCCGGGGAATACATGCTCGTGAAGGCGTCCATCGCCGGGGCGATTGTCGCCAACACGCTGTTCATGCTGGGTGCGTCGTTTCTGCTGGGCGGTCTCAAGCACCATGTCCAGAGTTTCAACGTGGTCAACGCCCGCGTTCAGGCGGGCCTGCTTTTCCTGGCCACGGTGGGGTTGTTGATTCCCTCGCTGTTGTCCCGGGGGGACGCAGCGCCCGGGGCGGCGGTCATTCAGCAGGTGAGCGTCGGACTTTCAGTTATGCTCATCGCCGCCTACGCGCTGGGCCTGCTGTTCTCGCTCAAGACACACCGGGAACTCTTCGCCAGCGAGGGGGGCGGCGAGGAGGGAGAAACGCCGTGGCCGATGGGTCTGGCCCTGGCCACGCTTGCCGGCGTGACCGTGCTGGTGGCGCTGGTGAGCGAGGTGTTCGTCGGGTCCGTGGAGGAGGCGGGCAAGGCGTTCGGCATGAGCCCCGCGTTTGTGGGGTTCATCGTCGTGGCGCTGGTGGGCGGCGCGGCGGAAATGAGCGCGGCCTTTTCCGGCGCGCGCAAGAACCGGCTGGACCTGAGCGTGGGCATCGCGCTGGGGAGCGCGGCGCAAATCGCGCTGTTTGTGGCGCCGGTGCTGGTACTGCTCAGCTACGTCCTCGGCCCGATGCCGATGGACTTGCTATTCTGGCCGGGCGCGGTGGTGATGATTTTCATCGCCACGCTCACCGCCGCACTGGTGACCAGTGGCGGCCGGTCGGCGTGGTTTGTCGGCGTGCTGGTGCTCATGGTCTATTTCATGTTTGCCCTGACGCTTTACCTGTTGCCGCCACGGGCGCTGTGATACAACCGCCAACGGGCGCGATGCGCCCCCGTGGCGAATCGAAGCAACGAAAGGTTTTCACAATGGAAAGTTCAAGAGTCATTCCGGTTCGCATGGAAGGAAACAAAGCATGAGCGCGGTCACGCAGTTTCTTGAGACTACATTCGGCCCACTGGTGTTGGTTTTCACCGTGTCAAACCTGGCGGCCATGGGCCTCCAGGTTAGGATGCCAGAGGTCATCGTGGCGATGCGGAACAAGAAAGCCATGGCGCTGATCTTCGTGTGGGGCTGGGTGGTGGGGCCGGCATTTGGCTATCTGATCACCAAGGTGCTTCCGCTGGCGGAGCCCTACGTGGTCGTGGTGTTCCTAGCCAGCCTGGCACCTGTCGCGCCGTTCCTCCAGCAGATGGTGGGAAAGGCCCGGGGCGACATGGGCTTCGCGGGGGCGCTCGTACCGCTGGTGATGGTCGGCACGGTGGTGTTGATGCCGGTGATGGCCCCAATGCTGATCAAGGGAGTGGAGATTAGCGCGGGGGCGCTCGCGAAACCGCTCCTCCTGACCATACTTGTGCCGCTGATTATCGGGGCTGCGGTCCGGCATTTTGCCGACAAAGGGGCAACCAAGATCTTCCCGGTGGTCAAGGGGCTGGCCATGCTCTCCACACTGCTGACGATCCTGTGGTGCCTGGTGCTCTACGGCCGGGGAATGCTCAACACGGCGGGCGAACTTGCCTTTCTCTCGCTGAACGTGTTCATGATAGGGATGGGCCTGATCACGTACTTCTGCGGCTTTGGCATGAAACAGAATCAGCGCAGCGTCATGTCGCTGGGGATGGGCACGCGTAACATCGCTGCGGTGCTGGCGGCGGCGCTGGCCATTCCCAACGGCGACCAGCGCATCGTGACGATGACAATCATGTGGACGCTGTGGTCGATTGTCCTCGCGGCCTTGGGAGCCAAGATCTTCGCCAAACAGGCCGGCAAGACCGCGGAAGGGACTGCGACATGAACATCCCAAGCCTGGCCCGCCGTTACCTCCCCATCCTGACCTGGGGTGCGGAATATTCCCGCAAGACGCTCGCCAACGACCTGGTCGTGGCGCTGATCGTCACGGTCATGCTGATCCCGCAGTCGCTGGCCTATGCGCTGCTGGCGGGGCTGCCGCCGCAGATTGGGCTCTACGCCTCGATGGCACCGCTGGTGCTCTACGCAATCTTCGGAACCTCGCGCACGCTCGCGGTCGGTCCCGTGGCTGTGGCCAGCCTCATGACCGCGGCTGCGGCGGGACAAGTTGCCTCGCAGGGCACCCCGGAGTACCTGGGCGCTGCGATAGCGCTCGCCGTCGTTTCCGGACTGCTGCTGCTGGCCATGGGACTGATGCGGCTGGGCTTTCTGGCGAACTTCCTGAGTCATCCGGTCATCTCGGGTTTCATCACCGCCTCGGGCATCCAGATCGCGGCCGGCCAGCTCGGGCCCGTGCTGGGCATCCACGCGGAGGGCGAAAATCTGGTGGACCTGCTGAAATCCATGGTGCCCAACCTCGCTCATATTAACCCCTATACGGCGGTGATCGGCGGGGCCACGCTGGCCTTTCTGTTCTGGGTGCGCGGCAGCCTCAAGCCCCTGCTGATGCGCTTTGGCCTTGGTGACCGCGCCGCGGGCATGCTGGCCAAGGTGGGTCCGGTCATGGCCATCGTCGCGACCACCGGGGCCGTCTGGGGGCTCGGACTTTCCGAACACGGCGTCAAGATTGTCGGCACGGTCCCCAAGGGTCTGCCCAAACTCGCCCTGCCGCCGATGGATTTGGCGCTGTGGATGAAGATTCTCGTGCCCGCGCTGCTGATCTCCGTCGTGGGCTATGTGGAGTCCATTTCGGTGGCCCTGACGCTTGCCGCCAAGCGCCGCCAGCGCGTTGACCCCGACCAGGAACTGATCGCGCTCGGCATGTCCAACATCGGCGCGGCCGTCTCGGGCGGATTTCCGGTTACCGGCGGTTTCGCGCGGTCGGTGGTGAACTTTGAAGCGGGCGCCGAGACCCCCGCCGCCGGCGCCTTTACGGCAATCGGCATCGCGCTTGCCACCATGTTCCTCACGCCGCTGCTGTTCTTCCTGCCGAACGCGACCCTGGCCGCCACCATCATCGTGGCGGTGCTTTCGCTGGTGGACCTGGGCGCGCTCCGGCGCACCTACGCCTATTCCCGCACCGACTGCGCGGCCATGGCGGCCACCATCCTGCTCACCCTGTTTGACGGCGTGGAGGCGGGACTGCTGGCGGGCGTGGGGCTGTCGATCTTCCTCCACCTGTACCGCACGTCGAGACCGCATGTGGCGGTTGTGGGCCAGATTCCGGGAACGATGAACTTCCGCAATGTGGCCCGCCATGACGTGGTGACCGATCCCGGGGTGCTGTCGCTTCGCGTCGATGCAAGCCTCTATTTTCCGAACGCCCGCTTCATCGAGGACTACATTAACGGGGCGGTCGCGGCCAACCCGGCAATTCGCCACATCATCCTTGAATGCCCGGCGGTCAACACGGTCGACTATTCCGCGCTCGAAAGCCTGGAGGCGGTCAACCTCCGCCTCAAGGACGGCGGGGTCACCCTGCACCTTTCCGAGGTAAAGGGGCCGGTCATGGACGGTCTGAAAGAGACGCATTTTCTGAAAGAACTGACCGGCCAGATCCACCTGACCCAGTACGACGCCGTGTCCAGCATCAACCCCGAGCTGGCGATCCGCACGCTGGAGGCCCAGCGACTCAATCCATAGCGGCGCGCGTTCAGCCCGTGCGGCTGGACACGCGGTAGCGGGCGGGTGTTTGGCCGGTGTAGCGGCGGAAGACTTTCTGGAAGTAGCTCTGGTCGCTGAAACCGCAGTCGAGGGCTATGAGGCACAGTTCCCGGTCGGAGCGTGTGAGCAGTTCACAGGCGCGGTTGACGCGCATCTGGTTGAGCAGGTCGGCGAAGCCGCGGTCCGCATGGCGCTTGAAGATGCGGGAGAAGTGGGACGGCGAGACGCCGGCGGCGCGGGCCGCATCGTCGCGGGTGATCCTTTTGCCGCAGTGTTCGCGCATGAAGCGCAGCGCGCGGGCGCATTGGGCCGACTGGTCGGGGGCAACGCGCGCGGCGAGGCTGTCCATGACGCGCTGGAGCAGGCCGATGAGCCAGGCCAGCAGCTCCTCCTCCGAGTCGAGGCGCGACAGGGCGGCCATCTGCTCATAGTTGGCGCCGAGCAGGGCGGCCGGACTCCCGCCCGCCTCTGCGGCGGCGCGCGACAGGGTGACGGCGAGTTCCATGCAGTAGCTTTTGATGACGTCGAGACTGCGTCCGGCGCTGAAGTGGATGGCCACGAGCACGCGGTTGAGCGCGGCCCGGGCCTCGGGGGCGTCGCCCCGGCGCACGGCGTCGATCAGGGCGGGTTCCTCGCGCAGCCATGCCTCGCGCATGTCGTCGGCGCCTCGGGCCTTCCATGCGTGGATGGCCTCGGCGCGGAGCTGTTCCTGCCCATGACGCGCGCGGTGGGCGGCGAGCAGGGCGGCATTGGTCACGTTGAACTCCTCCGCCAGCGCGAGCAAATCGGCGCAGGCACCGCGCACGTCGAGCGGCGCGGCGGCGGGGTCGGCGGGAAACACGCGGGACTCCTCGGCCTCCGAAACGAGCCCGCCGAGCAGTTCCTGGTTGCGCATGACGGGCACGGCCCACAGGATGCGGCGGCGCGGGCAGAACTCGACGGCCGGCTCCCCCCAGCGCAGCGCCTCGGAAACAGCAAGCCCGCGCGCGGCGCGGCAGGTGTCACAACCGCCCTGACGGCATGGCGGACGCCCGGCGAGCAGGGTGCCGTCGGGCGCGACGACATACAGGGGCAGGCGCCAGCGCGCGCGGTAGCGCGCGGCCATCCTGCGGAAAACGGCGGGGTCAAGCCCCGCGGCGGAAAGCGCGCTGTCTCTCTCCGGAATCTGGGGAGCGTTCTTGGGCATAGCGGTGAGAAGGATAGCAGAAGCGGTGCCTGCGGTTAACCGGTAAAAAGATACTGCGTTCCCCAAGCCGGCAGGGATGTTCGCGCTTTCGGGACCTTCCACAAAGGTGGGATACTCCGTTTTGCGGGGATGACGGACGAGGTGATTTCTATCCCACGGCCCTAATGAAGGATTTCCCCGCGGGGGTGGCAGGCGCTCCCAGTCGATGGGCCTATATTCTTCCGGGAAGGGTTGGCTATAATCAGTTGTTCCAACAGGGTGTCAGGAACAGGGAGACTTCGTATGTTTTTTAGTAATGGCGTTTTGCCCGGGCGGTTTTGGGCCGCCTCGGCGGTCTGTGCGGCGCTGCTGCTTCCGGCGGGCTGCGCCACCGTGGGAGGTGGCGGACAGGATGGGCCAGTGATCCGGGCCAAGAACCTGGTGGCCCCGGCACTGGTGCACATACGTCCCGTGAAAGAGGTGTTTTCCGGCGGCAAGAAGTCGGAGATGCTGGTGGTGGGCAGCGGGTTTATCATCAGCGCCGACGGCTATGTGGTGACCAACGAGCATGTGGCGGGCGAAAGCAGCTCGGTGCAGTGCGTGCTGAGCGACCACCGCGAGGTGGGCGCGAAGGTGGTGGGCGTGGACCCGGACACGGACATTGCGGTGCTCAAGCTGGACACGGCGGACAAACTGCCGTGGGTGAGGATGGGCCGGTCGGCGGACCTCGAGGCGGGGCAGACGGTGCTGGCACTGGGGAGTCCGCACGGGCTGGCGCGGTCGGTGTCGAAGGGCATCGTGAGCGTGACAAACCGCTATCTGGGCGGGGACGGCCCGATGGAGTCCCCGTTCAACGACTGGATTCAGACGGATGCGGCGATCAATCCCGGCAACAGCGGCGGGCCGCTGGTGAACCTGAAGGGCGTCGTGGTGGGCGTGAACGCGCGCGTGCTGAGCGGGGCGGAGAATGTCGGCTTTGCAATACCCATAGACACAGCGAAAGAGGTGGTGGAGGCGATTATGCGGGACGGACGGGTGCACCGGAGCTGGATCGGCGTGACCTTCCAGGAGATGCTGGCCAAGACGGACGACCCGTCGCGGCACGGCGTGGTCATTTCGGATGTGGAACGGCTTTCGCCCGCGACCGAAGCCGGCGTGAAGCCGGGTGATTTGCTTGTGGCCATTAACGGAACTGAGGTGAACGCGCGCTTTGAGGAGGACCTGCCCGCGGTGCGCAAGGCCGTGGCGAGCCTGCCGGTGGGGTCCACGGCGGTCCTCTCGGTGCGCCGCGGCGAGGAGAAGGTGGACATTCCGGTGAAGACCGAGGAGAAGACGGCGCAGAAGGGCAGCCAGGCCGAGTTTGGCGAGTGGGGCTTCACGGCGCTGGAGGTGACGCCGGAGGTGGCGCGGCGCGCGCAGCTTCCAGAACGGACCGGCATACTGGTGTCGGGCTCGACCCCGGGCGGCATCGCGGCGCGGGCCGGGCTGCAGGAGGGCGACATCATACTCATGCTGGACGGCCAGAAGGCGTCCGACCTGGAGGCCTTCAAGTCGCTGTACAACGAGCGGCGCGAGTCGCAGAAGCAACTGATCATGCTGTTCGTGCAGCGGGGCGCGCTGACGCGGTTTGTGCTGATAAACGCGACGGCGGACGCGCCGCAGCCCGAAGAGGAGAATGCCGGCCATGCGGAATAAGAACTTTCTGAGCCTTCTTGCGGCGGTGGCCGCGTTTGCCGCGGCGGCGCAGGATGATTTCACGGTGCAGGCGCTGCAGGGCGATTATGACCGGGTGATCCCGGCCATCTGCCAGGTGCTGTTCACGCAGGAGGTGACCGACCCGCGCACGGGCGAGACGGTGCGTCGCAACGGCACCTGCCTTGGCCTGATCGTGCGCGCGGACGGTCTGGTGATGGCCCAGGGCCATCTTTCGGTGGAAAACGCGATACCGGTGGACCTGCGGGTGAAGGTGGGCCGGGGGGGGGCGGAGAAGGAGTATCCGGCGGTGGCGCTGCACAAGCCGGGCGACGTGAACGTGATGTTCCTGCAGGCGCAGTCCGACACGCCGCTGAATCTGCCGCATGTGACCTTCACCCCGCAGCCGCTCCGGGTGGGCGAACCGGTGGCCCTCGTGGGGCTCACGGGCGAGACGCTTGATTTCGAGCCGGGCGTGTTTGTGGACCGGGTGGCCGCCGTGCTCACCCAGCCGCGCACGACCTACTGCCTTGCGAACAACCTGCGCTTCGGCTGCCTCACGGGGCCGGTGGTGAACGCGCGCGGCAACCTTGTCGGCGTGGCCGGGGTCGACCTCAGCCGGGCCGACGGCGGCGAGCTGTACACGCGCAGCGGCCATCCGCTGGTGTACCAGGCGGAGCTGTTCCAGAAATACATCGACACCCCGCCGGAACGCGAGGACACGCACAAGGCGGAGGACAACGCGTGGCTGGGGGTGTTCACGCAGCCGCTCAAGGATGACTATGCCGAATACTGGGGTCTGGAGAAGACGGGCGGGCTGGTCGTGAGCACGGTGGTGCCCAATTCGCCCGCGGCCAACGCGGGCGTCCAGGCGGGGGACGTGATCAAGGCCTTTGACGGCAAGCCGCAGCGCTTCACGCAGGACCGCGACGTGCTGGCGTTCACCAAGCTGGTGCGCGACACGGGCACCGGCAAGACGGTGCCCATGGACCTGCTGCGCGACGGCAAGCCGCTGACCGTGCAGGTGACGCTCGGGACGCTCCCGCGCAGCGCGCAGGAGGCGGACGAGTTTGAGGACGCCGTGCTGGGCCTTTCGGTGCGGGAGATCACGCGGGACGTGCGGATCACGCTGAACATCGCCGAGGATGTGCGCGGCGTCATCGTGCGCAAGGTCAAGTCGGGCAGCGTGGCACAGGTCGGCAAGATGCGCCCGGGCGTGATCCTTCTGGCGCTGGGCGACTATCCGGTGGCGAGCATCGCCGACTTCGAGGCGGCCATGGCCAAGCTGGGCGAGGCGAAGCCAGCCGAACTGGCCGTCTTTGCGCGGGTCGGTCCGCAGACGGGATTCTTCCGGCTGAAGCCGAAGTGGTGAAACGCGCATGACCCGTCTGGGAATCGCGTTGGCATTCAGCTTGCTGCTGGCGGCGGCCCTGACGGGCTGCCGCCGGGAGGCGGGCGTTGAAGTGCTGCGGCAGGCATGGAACGACGCCGCCGCGCGGCGGGTCGATGCGGCCCTGCCGCTGGCAAAGGACTATCTGGCGGCGCGGCCGGAGGATGCGGCGGCGCATTACGTGCTGGGCAAGTGCTACCTTCACCGGCAGGACGCGAACACGACGCTGGCCAAGGGCGAGTTTGAGACTGCGCTGCATTACTTTGAAGAAAACGGGGACTTGGGCGTGCTGGCGCCGGAAATGACGGCGGTGCTCTTCCAGTCGGCCATTCACCGGGACATCGCGCTGGCGCTGATGCGGGTCCTTTATGAGGGCGACGGCCAGAGGTTTCCGGGGCCGGTGCTGTATCCGGTGCTGGACCTGGCGCTGCAGCACGTCAGCAAGGGGCTGGGCTTTGATCCGTCATCGGCGTTTCTGCTGGACATGCAGCGGTCGCTGGAGTCGCTGCGCCGGGGCCGCCCCTCCCCCACCCCGCTTCCGCAACAAACAAAAGGGGCCGGAGAAATAACGATCTAGCGCCGGATGTTCATCCCTGAGTAAACCGATGTTGCAACGGCAGGAGTTGTGAGCGCATGAATGCTGCGGAACTGTTCGTCAAGTGCCTGGAACAGGAGGGGGTGAAGTACATTTTCGGTCTCCCCGGCGAGGAAAACGCCCATTTCATGATGGCCCTGGAGAAATCCTCCATCCAGTTCGTCATGGCCCGCCATGAACAGGCGGCGGCGTTCATGGCGGAAACCTACGGCAAGCTGACGGGGGAATCGGGGGTTTGCCTGGCAACGCTGGGCCCGGGCGCGACCAATCTGGTGACGGGCGTGGCCAGCGCCAACAGCGACCGCGCGCCGATGATCGTGATCACCGGGCAGGCCGACTCGCAGCGGCAGCACAAGGAAAGCCACCAGCTCATCGACATTGTGTCGCTGTTCCGGCCCATCACCAAATGGGCGACGCCCATCATCCACCCGGACAACATACCGGAGGTGGTGCGGCGGGCATTCAAGACCGCGGAGCGGGAGAAACCGGGGGCCTGCCACATTGAGATAGCGGACGACATCGCGGCGCTGCCGGCGACGCGCAACCCGATCAAGGTGAACTACCTGCGGCGCTCCGTGGCGGACGACAAGATTGTGAACATGGCCATGGCCACCCTCCGCGCGGCGAAAAACCCGGTGATACTGGCGGGCAACGGCGCCATCCGCACGCGGGCGAGCAAGCAGCTCCGGATGCTCTGCGAGATGACCGGCATTCCGGTAATCAGCACGTACATGGGCAAGGGCTGCGTCTCGCGCCAGGCGCCGGAATGCCTGTTCACCATCGGGCTGCAGCCGCGCACGCTGGCGAACGCGGTGTTTGAGACGGCGGACGTGGTGATCACCATCGGCTACGACCTGGTGGAATACCCGCCGCGCGCGTGGAACAAGTGGAACGACAAGAAGATTGTGCACATCGACTTTCTGCCGGCGGTGGTGGACCACAACTACCAGCTGGAGGTGGAGGTGGTGGGCGACCTCGCGCACACGGTGTGGATGATGAACGAGCGCTTCCGCGCCAATCCGCAGCGGTGGGAGTCGGCCTTCAACCAGGCGACGCGGCAGCGCATGCTGGAAGTGCTGGCCGAGTACAGGGACGACGACACGACGGGCGTGACCCGGCCGCAGAAGGCGATCTGGGACGTGCGGCAGGCGCTGGGGCCCAATGACATTCTGCTGAGCGACGTGGGCACGCACAAGATGTGGGTGGCCCAGTTCTACCATTGCGACGAGCCGAACACCTGCCTTGTCCCGAACGGATTCTGCTCGATGGGCGGGTCGCTTCCGGGCGCGATTGCGGCAAAGCTGGTGTACCCGGAGCGCCGGGTGATGGCGCTGTGCGGCGACGGCGGGTTCCTGATGAATGTGCAGGAAATCGAGACGGCGGTGCGCTGCAAGACGAACATTGTGGTGATGGTGTGGGTGGACAACGCGTACAACCTGATTGAGTGGAAACAAACCAACGAGTTCGGACACCACACAAACCTCTCCTTCGGCAATCCCGATTTTGTGAAGCTGGCCGAGAGTTTCGGCTGCAAAGGGATTCTGGTGCAGCGGTCGCGGGACCTTGCCCCGGCGATTGAGGAGGCTTTTGCGGCGGAGCGGCCGGCGATTATCGCCGTGCCGATAGACTACCGCGAAAATGACCGTCTGACGGAAAAACTGCGCATCGTGGTCTAAACCTGCGCCGGGAGAACAAAGTGATGCTCAAAGAACGCTATCCGTACTATCTTGCCAACAGGCCCGTGCAGGCCAACGCCGACCTGGAGGTCATCGACAAATACACCGGCGAGGTGGCCACGCGGGTGGCGCTGGCCGACGCGACGGCGATTGACGCGGCCATAGGCGCGGCGGTAAAAGCCGCGGAGCCGATGGCGCGCATGGCGGGCTATGAGCGGCAGGCTGTGCTGGAGCACTGTGTGGCGCGGTTCAAGGAGCGGTTTGAGGAGCTGGCCTACTCGCTGTGCGTCGAGGGCGGCAAACCGATACGCGACAGCCGCGGCGAGGTGGCCCGGCTGATCGACACGTTCAAGGTGGCCGCGGAATGCTCCGTCAACATCGGCGGCGAGGTGATCCCGATGGACCGCAGCGCCCGGGCGCGGGACTACAGCGGAATGTGGAAGCGGGTGCCCATCGGCCCGTGCTCGTTCATTTCGCCGTTCAACTTCCCGCTCAACCTTGCGGCGCACAAGGTGGCGCCGGCGCTGGCCGTCGGCTGTCCCTTCGTGCTGAAACCCGCAAGCCTTACCCCCCTCGGCGCGCTGATTATCGGCGAGGTGCTGGCCGAGACGACGCTGCCCGAGGGCGCGTTCTCCATTCTGCCGTGCCGCCGGGACGGGGCGGACCTGTTCACCGTGGACGAGCGGCTCAAGCTGCTGAGCTTCACCGGGTCGCCCGAGGTGGGCTGGGACCTGAAGGCGCGCGCGGGCAAGAAAAAGACCGTGCTGGAACTGGGCGGCAATGCCGCGGTGATTCTCGACGAGACCTGGGACAACCTGGATGAGGCGGTGGAGCGCTGTGTTGTCGGAGCGTTCTACCAGTCGGGCCAGAGTTGCATCAGCGTCCAGCGCATTCTGGTGCACGAAAGCGTGTACAACGCATTCCGCGACAAGTTCGTGGCGGCCGTGGCCAAACTGAAGGCGGGCGACCCCAAGGACGAGGGCACCTTCATCGGTCCCGTCATTTCCGACGCGGAGGCGACGCGCATGGAAAAGTGGATGAATTCGGCCGTGGCGGCCGGGGCCAAAGTGCTCTGCGGCGGCAAACGCAACGGGCGCATGGTGGACGCGACGGTAATGGAGAATGTGCCCAAGAGCGAGCCCGCCTACGCCGAAGAGTTTTTCGGCCCCATGGCGCTGCTCACCCGGTTCAGCGATTTCAGCGAGGCGCTTGCCGAGGTCAACGACAGCCGTTTCGGCCTGCAGGCCGGCGTGCTCACCCGCGACATTTACCGGGCGCACCAGGCCTGGGACACGCTCGACGTGGGCGGCGTGGTCATCGGCGACGTGCCCTCATGGCGCGTCGACCACATGCCCTACGGCGGCGTGAAGGACAGCGGCATCGGACGCGAGGGCATCCGCTACGCCATCGAGGACATGACCGAAATCCGCCTCATGGTCCTGCGCACCCCGCCGCACGCGGTGAAGTAGCGGCCCGAACCCGACACCGGAACGCCGTCAACGCACAACGCGCTTCGCGCCAGAAGGCACTTCTTGCGCTATAACACTTCCTGGCCCGTGCAGCCCTTGGCTTCGGCATTGACTTCAGAGATTAAGGAGTAGGGAGGTAAGGCAACTGCTCGGTGATTACCTGGAAAGGCGGAACCCGATGTAGCTGTTTGCGTGCGCCGCGTTGCTGGCATTGCGGGCCGCCTACCGGAAGAAATGGACATTTTCATCCCAAGTACCGCCCCTTATCACGGGGACCACACCATGAGGGCTGTCCACCCAAGCCTGGCCATCTGTCGGCGTGCCCGAATAGCCCCAGGACCAGTCATCCTCGCACCACTCATACACATTGCCGGTCATGTCGTGCAAGCCCCATCCATTCGGCAGTTTCAGGCCCACCACATGCGCGTATGCCTGTCCAGCAGATGATGCGTTTCCATCCCACCATGCGTAGTCGTTGATGTCAGCATAGCTCGGGTCGTCTCCCCAGTAGAACCGGGTGGTTGTCCCCGCGCGGCAGGCATATTCCCACTCCGCCTCCGTCGGCAGCCGGAACATCTTTCCCGTAAGCACGTTGAGCGCGCCGACAAAATCCTTCGCGTCATTCCATGTCACGAATACCGCGGGGCTTTCCGGATAGGTCAGCACACCCTGTTGGCCTTCCCACGGCGCCGTTCCCATGACCGCCTGCCACTGCCGTTTCGTCAGTTCATACTTGCCCATCCAGAATCCGGCGGAAAACTTAACCGTATGCTGGGGCCCCTCCTCGGTGAAACGATCCAGCTCCGTGTCCGGGCTGCCCATAATGAACTCCCCCGCCGGCATCCAGACCATCTCCAGCGGCACGTCGCCGGGTAGCATGATCGTCTCGATCTCGCCCGCGGGCCTGCTGGGACATCCCGCAAGAAACGCGCACGCCAGCAATGCCGAAACACAATGGACACAAGCCCTTCTTTTCATCGCACATTCTCCTCTGTCAGCGCGTCATTGGCTCAGCCACTCACCCGATGCCCTCCTCACGCCACGGTATCAGTGTGCCACAGGGTGCTATAATCCGCAAGGAGATTCTTGGAAGCCGTTCGATTGCGGAAGCTCCACATTGTACGGCGCCGCTCAGAGGGCACCCGCAGTTTAGGGCCCGAACAGGCGCATGGCCCCCCCATGGCAAGCCGACCTGTACTGAACGGTTCCGTCGAAAGCACCCGGGCAACGGCACTTCCGGATGCAGGCGGTTTGTCGCCCGCGAAGTTTCTTGATGACAAACCCCGCGGCAACTTTGTTGCCGCGGGGCTGGCTTAATGTCCTGACTATCAGATTCGTGACTGTGATGGTCGCGCCAGCAGCCGCCTGCGTCGGGCCGACCATCTTCAGCAAGGTTTAGCAGGGTCCCGACGAAACGATCAGGTCCACCGGGGTTCCGGGGGGCACCGGGGTTCCCGCCGGCGGGCTTTGAGCCATGACCACCCCCGCCGGGAACAAAGGCAGCCCCGAAGCATCGACTGGACTGCACTTGTTGGTAATTGTTCCGACGGTCAATCCCGCGGCCGCTAGGGTGGCGCCCGCAACTGGCAGCGGGGTCCCACCTGTCAGTGCCTGACCCACCACGTTGGGAACATTCACTGGGCACGGTCCCGTCGATATGACCAAGTCCACCGGGGTGCTTGGAGGCACCGGCGAGCCTGCCGCCGGGTTCTGGCTGATGACCGAGCCCGCCGGCACCGTGTTGTCGCACTGCTGGGTTACCGTGCCGACAATCAGGTTCGCGCCGGTGATGGTTGTGCCCGCCGCCGTCTGCGACAGGCCCACCACGTTGGGAACATTCACGGGGCACGGTCCCGTCGATATGACCAGGTCCACCGGGGTACCGGGAGGCACCGGGGATCTCGCCGCCGGGTTCTGGCTGATGACCGAGCCCGCCGGCACCGTGTTGTCGCACTGCTGGGTTACCGTGCCGACAATCAGGTTCGCGCCGGTAATGGCCGTGGCAGCCGCCGACTGCGTCAG
>CAIUWO010000840.1 GCA_903902895.1 Candidatus Hydrogenedentota bacterium
CCACGACGCAGGACGTCACCGTGCGGGTGACGGTTTCCGATGTCGCCGGAAGCGTCAGCCCGGGCACCGAGGTGGTCGTGGGGGGCACGGGCGAGGAACTGGTTCCGGGCAACATCTACACCCGGGGCATTACGAACGAAACGGGCAGCTTCGAGCAGGTGATCCGCATTCCCGCGCGGATTGCCGCGCTTCGCGTGCAGGCGTCCATCGTGGGAATAACCAACCGGGCCGACGCATCCATTGAAAACAACGCGGTTTCCGTGGCTTTCGGCCCGGAATCCTGAGGGGGAATCCACCATGATGAAACGAATAATGATTGCCCTGCTGCTGACGGCGGGGGGGCTTTCCCTGACGGGGCTCACAGGGGCTCCGGGAAACCTGGCGTGGAGCTTTCTGCGCGGCCCCTATGCGGGCAACTATGACAGTGCGGGCATTCCGCGGGTCATCGACCAAAAGGCGGCTTTTCCGGCCGACTTTTACAGCCGTGTAAGCGGCGCGCTGCCGGAGGGGCGTGATGTGCGCAACACGAACCCCGACTATATCGCATCGGATTTTGCGGCCAATGTCTATCTCGAGAAGGAGGCCGATGTCTGGGCCAATTTCCTGCATGAAGGCGCGGGCTACCGGAACAGCTTCGGCTATTTCGCCTACACGGCGGACGCCGTCCCCGCCAGCAAATGGGATATTCGCGAAGTGATCGTCTTCCCCAACAGCTCCTTCTACAATGCGGGCGGCGGCGCGGCGGGGCTGCGCACGGGCGACTCGGTGTACCTGGGCCGCTTTGCCGGGGGCACGTACATTGGCTTTGTGATTGTGGCGGACGGTTTTGACACGGCGAAAGGCGTGAAGACCAATCACAACGCCGACCTGATCTATTACACGCTGGGCGACATCAACAGCGAGGTGACGGCGAGCCTCAAGCCGCACACGGTGCTGCTTTATGACCAGCAGACCAGAAGCGCCGTGCTTGGGATGGAGGACATCCTGCGCACCAGCAGTTCCTGCGACCAGGATTTCAACGATGTGATCCTAACCGTCAGCTCCAACCCCGTGGAGGCCATCACCTCGTCGCTTATCCGGCCGCTGCCGCAGGTGGTGGACCGCGACAAGGACGGCGTTCTGGATTCGAATGACGACTTTCCCGACGACCCGGCCCGCGCTTTTCTCGTCCCCTATCCGTCGGGCAGCACGTGGGGAACGCTCGCTTTCGAGGACCAGTGGCCGAAGCAGGGCGACTACGACATGAACGACCTGGTGCTTCGTTACCAGGTCACGCAGGTTGAGGACAGCCAGGGGCGGGTCAAGGACCTCCAAATCACCGCGCAGATCCAGGCGCGCGGCGCAAGCCGGCCCAGCGGATTCGGCATTGAACTGACAAACGTGCCCGCGGCCAGTCTGGAAAGCGCCACCATGACCATAAACAGCAATGCCGCGGCCACGGCCACGCCTGAAAAGGGCCAGAAGCACCTGACATGGATATTCTTTGACAACGGCAGTTACTATGCGCCGTCTCCGGCGGGACACGCGTTCTTCAACACCGAGCCGGGACAACCCGCGCAGGATGGCGCCCTGTTCACGCTCAAAATGACCTTCGGCACGCCGCCGCTTCGGGCGACCGTGGGGGCGCCGCCATACAACCCGTTCATCTTCAGCACCGCCAACCGCCGTGTCGAGGTGCATCTTCCGGACCATCCCCCCACGCAACTGGCCGATGCGTCCCTCTTCGGCTCGGGCGATGACAACTCCCTGCCGGGTTCCAAGCGGTACTACAAAACCGCAAAGAACCTCCCGTGGGCGCTGCACATCGGCGAGAACTGGCACCATCCCCTGGAGCAAACCATGATTACCGTGGCATACCCCGACTTCGGCCCCTGGGCCGAAGCGGCGGGCAAGTCCAATCTCAACTGGTACCTGCTGCCCGGCATCAACCCCGTGGGGATTTATCCCTGAAGGATGAAGGAAGAAAGAAAGCAAGAATTGCCCCGGTGACCGACAGAAAAGGCCTCCGGGGATTCTTGATCCTGCAGGGTCACCAGGAATGCACAGGGCCCGAACTGTCGGCTACCTAATCCACGGCCAGGACAGCGGCAACCAGTAGGCAAGCGTCCAGGCCAGCAGCACGGCCGAGGCGACGGCCCCGGCGCGGTAGTCGGCGGCGCGGTGGGTGGTCACGGCATGGACCGCGGAAAGCATGGCCATGATGAACGCCCAGATGCACAGGATCATGCAGCCGAAGGCGAGCCGCGGAACGGCCACAAACAGGGCCGCGCTCAGCAGCAGCAGCGGGGCGCAGCGCGTCAGCGCGGACACGAAAAAGCGCATGCGCATGCCGCCCAGGTCCACCCGCTCCAGCACCCATGCGCCCGCCAGGAGTGGCGGCAGGAGGAAGGGGGCGAATATGCACCAGGTGGCAAAGCGGCCCGGATGGGCCAGTCCGCTGGTGAACATGTGGCCGTCCAATACCCAGGACAGCAGCAACGCGAAGACAGCGCTGAACAGGACGCCCTTGACCAGTGCGGAAAGAAAGGAGCCCGAACGCGGCGCGTCACCCATGCCCGTGCGGCCCAGAAGGCGCCCCGTGAAGCGGTAGGGATTGACGCTCCAGCGGCGGTGCAGGGGTTGGACGCGGACGGGATGCGCCTTCCGGGGCAGCATTCCCGCCGCAAGTCCGGCCAACCAGAACGCGGACACGCACCCGAATACGGTTGCCAGCAGTACGCGGGCCCAGGCACCCCAGGGGAAACGCACCGGACCGGGAAGGCCGAGCGCCCCGTTCACCCATGTGACGATGCGTTCCAACAGCACCGGATCCAAGGGTTCAAGCGAGTGATCGCTGAACGGGCTGATGATGACATCTGCCTTGTCACCCGCCTTCGCCCGCGCCTCGCCCTCCGAAAACAGTTCTTCGAAGCGCCCCGCGGCCACGGCAGTTTTGCAGGCGGGAATGTTCCCGGGAAGCATGCCCAAAGAGACAAACGCGGAAACCCCGGTGTCGGGAGCTGCAAGCGCATTGGCCCCGGCCATGCCGCCCATCGAGTGGCCCAGGTAGGCCATGGGCAGGCCGCCCAACCCGTGCGCCCAGGCAAACCACGCTTTCAGTTGGGCCGCATTGGAGGACCAGTCGAAGCGTTCCCGCGACCGGCCGTGCCCCCAGAAATCGAGCGTCACTGCCGTATAGCCGTTTGCGGCGAATGCCTTGGCGATGGTGGCCATGACCCCCTGGTTGGAAGTCACGCCGTGGCCGATGAGCATGATGGCCTTGGGCGAGTTTGGTCTCCACACCGTGGCCACACAGGGTTTGCCGTCGGGACCGGCAATGGAAACGCTTTCGCGGGTCACGCCGCTGGGAACGGACATGTGCATGAGCAGCAGCGCCACCCCATACACGCAAAGCCCGGCAAAAAGCGACCGCCGCAGGCGGGGGGGCCGTTCAGCACCGGAGTGGCCCTTTTCCGAAACCGCAGAGGATGTGTTCATGTCAGAGATAATATGGAGATCAGGGGGCTTCAAGCAAAATGACCGCCTGCTCCGGGTTTCCGTCAATCCGCGGGGACGCTCGGGGCGTTGCCCGCCACGTTTGTTTTGACCACGTACATGTCGCGGCCGCCCGCACCGAAGGACTCGGTATACCCGGCAAGGACGTAACCGCCGTCGGGCGTCACAACCACTGCATCCGCGCCGTCGTTATTGGTGCCGCCGAAGGTTTTCTCCCATTCCCTGTAGTTGGAACCGGTAATTTTCACGAGGTGAACATCCCTGGCGCCGGCGCCGATGGAATTTGTGTTTCCCGCGAGAACGTGCCCGCCGTCGGAAACCGCGGCGACGGCCCGGGCATACTCCTCCTTGTTCCATCCAACGGCGCGCCACAATCCATATCCGCCTTCGGTAACCAGGGCTGTAAACATGTCGTCTCCGAACGGCGCCGCCGAGACGGTGTTTCCGGCCAGCACGTATCCCCACCCGGCGCTTCTTTGGACCACCGCGTTGGCGTAATCGCTGCCCGTGCCTCCGTAGGTTTCTGACCAGACCTCTTCCCCGGCGCTGTCCACCTTCAGCAGGTAGGCGTCCACCGCGCCGGCGCCGTAAGAGCTCGTCCAGCCAGCCAGGACACAGCCGCCCCCGTTTACCGGTGCGATGGATTCGCCCGCCTCAACGCCTGCGCCGCCATAGGTCTTGCTTCCCAGGACATTTCCCGTAAAGCCAATCATCTTCAGTGACATGTCCGTGCCGCCCGTGGACGTCGTTCCGAAGATGTAGTACCCCCCGGAACCGACCAGGATGTCACTGGCGTAATCGCCCCCGGCCCCGCCGTAGGTCTCTTCCCATTGCTTGATGCCGGCCGCGTTGGTCTTCACCACGTAGAAATCATAGCCGCCCGCGCCGGAGGAGTTGGTCTGCCCGGCGAGGATGTAGCCACCGTCCGCCGTCTGCCGCACGGCCTTGGCCGAATCGGTGCCCGCGCCGCCATAGGTCTTCGCCCAGCTCTTGTTGCCCCGCGCGTCCAGTTTGACCAGATACATGTCGAGGCCGCCCGCGCCGGAGGAGTTGGTCTGCCCGGCGACGATGTAGCCCCCGTCTGAAGTCGCTTGAATGTCATACGCCTCGTCCGAACCGGCCCCGCCAAAGGTCTTTACCCACGAATCGGGCATGAATACCGCCGTGGCAATGGTGAGATCCGTTATTGTCTTCACAGCCGGGTTGCCGTTTCCGGTCAGATCCCCCTCCCAGTGGTCAAACAGGAACCCGGGAAGCGCGGCGGCCGTGACTTGCACCTCGGTTCCCACAGGATAGGGACCGTCCGGCGGGTCTGCCGAAACCGTGCCGGACCCGACGGGCGAAACCGAGACCGAAAGCGTGTGCGTCTCCATGGAATTGGGCAGAAACACCGCCGTCACGGTTGCCGGCCCCGTCATCGTCAGCGAACCCGTGTTGGCCGTTCCGCTCAGGTCGCCTTCCCAATGGTGGAACACAAACCCGGCCAGCGCGGTCGCCGCAAGCTGCACCTCCGTGCCGTCCGGGTAAGGGCCGTCCGGGGGGGCCGCCACGACGACGCCCGCTCCGGCAGGCGACACTGCCGTCGCAAGCGGATGCGTGACCGTCGACACCGCCAGGAACACCGCCGTCACCGTGGCAGGCCCCATGATCGTCAGCGAGGCCGGATTGGCCGTTCCCGCAAGGGCACCCTCCCAATGATGAAACCAGAATCCCGCATACGCGGGGGCGGACACTTGCAGCACCGCGCCTTCGGTGTACGGACCGTTCGGCGGGTCCGCCACCACCGCGCCCGCACCCGCGGGCGACACCGCCGTCGTCAGCGCGTGCGTGGATGCCCCATCCGACACGAACACAGCGGTCACCGTCGCCGCTCCCGCGATCGTCAGCAGTGCGGGATTGACCGACCCGCCCAGATCGCCCTCCCAATGATGAAACACAAAGCCGGGAAGCGCCGTGGCGGAAAGCTGCACCCCCGCGCCCTCCGCGTACGGCCCGTCCGCAGGGTTCGCCGCCACCGCGCCCGACCCGGCCGGCGACACCCCCGTCGTCAGCGCATACTTCGGCACATCGCGGCACGAACTCAGAAAAGGAATGCACAAGAAAGCCAGAAGCAACGCCGCCTTATGCGGTGTGCGAAGAAACCTTTTCATGCGACACGTCCTCCATAAACGCAAAATGCCGTGCGTTGAGAAACCTTTTCCATAGTGCCCAATCCAACCGCGAAGCAGAAACCAAAATGCGCCGGCGCGAACACGCTTACGGGTTGACCAGCCAGAAATACAGTTTGCCGGTGGCACCGCCGGTGGCAATCATCTTCCCATCGGGCATGAACGCCCCGCAATTCGGTTCCTTGGGGTGCATATACACCTGCAGACTGGCCCCGGTGGCCGTATCCCACACGTTGACGTCGGGATTGTTGTTGATCGTGAGCATTCTGGCGCCGTCGGGGGAAAAACCCACGTCCAGAAGGGCGTTGGTGTGCGTGAATGTCCGGATGCAGTTTGTGGTGACGGTGTCCCATTGCTTGGCCGTAAAGTCTTGGCCTCCGCTCAACAGCGTCTGTCCGTCCGGGGAAATGGCCACACATCTCACCGTTCCGACATGGCCGGTAAAGGTCTTATGGCAAACACCCGTATCGGCGTCCCAGAGCTTTGCCAACCCATCCCCGGACCCTGTAACCAGAAGCTCGCCATCCGAGGAGAAGGCCACATCGCTGACGGTATCCGTATGGCCCGTGAAGGTGATGCCGAGCGTTCCCGAGGCGATGTCCAGCATACGCACGTCATTGCCGTTTGAGAGCGCCATCCTTGTCCCATCGGGGGAAAGGTCCGCCAAGAAGGGCTTAATTGAAAGGGTGATCGTTCTCAGAAGATGGCCGTCCAAGGCACTCCAGAAATTCACCGTCTTGTCGCCACTGACGGTGAACATGGTTCCATCGGGCATGAATCCGGCCGAAAAGACGCCCCTTGTGTGCCCCTCGAGCAGGAAAAGCCGAAGCCCCGTCCGGGTGTCCCACACTTCCGCACTGCAGCTGCCGTAGTCGTAAGAGGTTATCACACGCAGCCCGTCCGGCGAACTCTTCAAGGTGCCCTTCGCCGGACTGTGCCCCTTGAAGGTGGCCAGGAGCGCACCGGTATCCGGGTTCCATTCCTTGATAAGACCGTCGATTCCAGCGCTGGCGATTCGGGTGCCGTCGGGAGCATATGCCACGGCCACAGCGTTCCAATAGTGCGCGTTTATGGTTTGCAGAAGGTTTCCGCTGGCCACATCCCAAAGCCTTACGATTCCGTCGACGTTTGCGGTAACCACCTTCGTGTCATCGGGTGAGACGGCGAAATCTCCCACCGTATTGGGCGTGACAATATCCCTGATCAGGAGGCCGGTTGAGACATTCCATATTTTCACTGAGTTTCCGCCAAAACCGTGCGCGCCGCAGGTGGCCAGTTTTGTCCCGTCCGAGAAGAACGTGACTTGGCCCTGAATTATGGTGTCCGGCCCCAGCGTGAACAGGCAGGCACCGTTTGCCGAATCCCAAATCTTGGCGGTCAGATCCCGGCTGCCGGTGGCCACCCGGTCCCCTGATGGGGAAATTGCCAGAGACACAATGGCGTCCGTGTGTCCGGTAAAGGTCTGAACGGCGGCAAAAGTGTAGGTGTCCCGCAATACCGCGTCTTTCGTGTAACTGGTCAACACACGGTTGCCGTCCCCCGAGATCGCCGCCCTGAAGACCGGGTCCCAAATCCGCATGGGACTCTCGTCAAGCGTGTCCCACACCTGAAGGGTATAGCTTTCGCCGGCGCTGATAAACCGCGAGGGGCCGCCGAACTGAACGGTGTCAAGGAATTTCTGCTCACACTCATACAGGCGGCTCAGTCCTGTGGTGGTTCCGTCCCAAAGTCGGGCGTTTCCATCGTAGCCGGCGGTCATGATGCCGCTGCCGTCGGGCGTGTAGGTCATCTTCCAGATGCCGCCGTTGCCGAAGCCGGTGATCAGCCCCGAGGCGGCGTCGGCGAACACGGCACGAACGGCCTTGTTGCCATTCACGACAACCATGGCGGGAGTGGTCGAACCGGAAAGATCCCCGTCCCAGAAGCCCAGCTTCTGCCCGGCGTCGGGCACGGCTGTGACCGTGACGGAAGTGCCGTAGGCATAGGTGCCGCCTGCGGGGGTAAGCGTTACCGTGCCGTCGCCGAGCGTTTCGGTGGATAGGGTATACGTGTTGTCAAAGGCCGCGTTGACGGAGCTGTTGTCGTTGACCGTCACCGTTGCGGGGTTGGCCGCGCCGGTCGCCGCACCGGACCACTGGGTGAAGTACCATCCACCGGCGGCGGGGGTTGCCGTGAGGGATACCACCGTGCCCGCCGCGTACAGCCCGCCGGGTGGGTCGAGCGCGACCGCGCCCTGGCCCTGTTGCGTTACCGTGAGCGTGAAGGATTGCACAAACACAGCGGTCACGCCGCGGTCCTCGTCCATGGTCAGTGTCGCAGGATTGGCGATTCCGCTGAGTGCCCCGCCCCAATGGTCAAATTTCCAACCTGCGGCGGCCACTGCTGTCAGTCCCACCGTGGTGCCGCCTGTGTAAGACCCGCCGGGAGGGTCAAGCGCCACCGTTCCCTGGCCCAACGCCGTGACGGTCAGCGTGACGGTGGGGTTCCCGGCAAACACTGCCGTGACGCTCTTGGCGGCGTCCATGGCAACCTGTGCCGGGTTGTCATTCCCCGCAAGATCACCCGTCCAGTGGTCAAAATGCCACAGCGCTGCCGGCGTGGCCGTTACAGCAACCACCGTTCCCTCCTGGTAGGTGCCGCCCGCCGGGTCAAGCGCGACGGTCCCCTGCCCGGAAGTTTCAACGGTCAAAATGAACTCTTTGGGTTTGCATCCCGTCGCGAGCAAAAGCAGTACGGGCACAACAAGCAGCAGCAAGCGTAATGTGCGCATGGAAGATACCCCAAACCTGTTCGGTCCCAAGAAATCTCTGGATAGTCGTACTTCTTGTTCGTCCGGCCCAACAAGCCCGTGAATTGATTGTATCCCAAACCCGTCCCGCTGTCTATGAGGTATAAATCGCGGGGTCGGCAGGGCGCGGCCCTGCGAGAAAAACGGTCCGGTGTCTTTTTGCCTGACAATCCAGTGCAAAATAGCCTATAATGACCCGAATCAACCGCACCGAGGTGACTTTCATGGCGCGCATGCTCAAAGTAGTTCTCTTGTCCACTATGCTCCTCACCCTTACGGCAACCGGCGCCCGGGCCGATTTCCGGGCCGACGTGGAGGCCGACTGGCACGTCCAGTTGCTCAACCGCGAGGCCGGACCCGAAACGCCGGCCACCACCGCAACGGACGCCATGGGCGGATGCGACGGGGTGAAAGACGGCAAGTGGGGTTTTCACACGCAAGTTGAGGCGAACCCATGGTGGCAGGTGGACTTGGGCGCGGCGGTGCCCGTGGACCATGTCGCGCTGTGGAACCGCTGTGACGCCGCCTCCCGGAATGACAAAATCATCGTCCAGTTCTCGCTGGACGGGCAGGTGTGGAAGGACGCCTACGCCCACAACGGCCCCACCTTCTACGGCTTCCCTGACGGCAAGCCGCTGGTGGCGCCCACGGCGGGCGAATCGGCCCGGTATGTTCGCGTCACGCTGCGCGGCGACAAGGCTTGGCTCCATCTTGACGAGGTGGAGGTCTTCGGCGCGGCCGACCCGGCGAAGAACCTTGCGCTGAACGCGACGGCGCTGCAAAGCAGCATCTCGGCCTGGTCGAAGGATCACCGGGCCGAACAACCCAGAGACTGGGCCTGGGGCGACCGCGTGCAAAAACTGATACAGCAAACCCGCGCCCTAATCCTGGAGCGGGCGCAGCAGGGCATCGACGTGTCCGCCCAAGTCACGGCGCTGGACGCCTATGAGCGGCGGGTTAGCGTGCTGGACGCAGTCCGGCTGGATGAGACCGCGCTGAACGAGGGGCGCTGGATCCGGCGCGAACTGCTGCTGAAAGACCCGCTGCTGAACTTCGACTCGCTGCTCTTCGCCAAGCGCGTGCCCGGCTCGTTCAACCACATGTCCGACCAGTATTACGGCTGGTGGTCCCGCCCCGGCGGCGGCATCTTTATGATGAGCGGATTCAAGACGGGTGCGCCCGAATTGCGTTCCATTTCAGATTCGTTCGCCGAAGCGGGCAGTTTCATGCGCCCCTCGCTCTCGTTTGACGGCACCAGGGTAATCTTCGCCTGGTGTAAGTATTACCCCGATCTTGCGGCGCAGCCGGACAAACTCACCAAAGCAAACGTGCCGGAGGACGCCTTCTACCATGTCTTTGAGATGAACCTGGACGGCACGGGACTGCGCAAGCTCACGCAGGGAAAGTATGACGATTTTGACGCGCGCTATCTGCCCGACGGGCGTGTCGTGTTTCTGTCGACGCGGCGGGGCCAGGCGCTTCAGGCGGGCGCGGACACGGCGGCGGAATCGATGAAACAGCCCGATCTGCCGGACTGCTACGTGCGCTGCGGCGGCGGCCCCGAGCGGCCGGTCGCCGTCTACACGCTGCACACCATGAACGCCGACGGGTCCGGCATGAACGCCATTTCGCCGTTTGAAATGTTTGAATGGACGCCCAGTGTGGCGGCGGACGGAACGATACTCTATTCGCGGTGGGACTACATCGACCGGTGGAACATGCCGTACATGAGCCTGTGGTCCATCCATCCGGACGGCACCAACACGCGGCTCCTGTACAAGAACTACACCCTCGCCCCGCACTGCACCTTTGAACCGCAGTCGATTCCAAATTCAAACAAGATCGTGTTTACCGGGTCTGCGCACCATGCCCAGACGATGGGCAGCCTGGTGCTGTTCGACCCCGCCGTCGGGCTGGAGGGAACAACCCCCATCAAGCGCATCACGCCCGAAGTTATCTTCCCCGAAATCGAGGGCTGGCCGCGCACCTACTACGCCAGCCCATGGCCCTTGTCGGAACGGCTTTACCTGACCGCATGGGGCGTGGTTCCCGCGCCGAACCAGGGCAAAGTGCGTGAGTCAAACGATATGGGTCTCTACCTGTACGACGCCGCCAGCGGACAGTTGGAACTGCTCTATCGCGACCGGGAATTTGCCTGCGAATGGCCGCTGCCCGTGGCGTCCCGCCCCGCGCCGCCCGCGCTGGCAAACGCGATCCGGGCTGACGCGCCCAAGGAAGGGCGCTACCTGGTGGCCGACGTGTACCGCGGCCTCAAAACCGTGCAGCGCGGCGACGTCAAGGCGCTGCGCATCATCGCCGTGCCCGCCAAAACCCACCCGACGATGAACATCCCCCACATGGGCGTGACCAACGACGACCCGGGCAAATGCGTGCTGGGCACCGTGCCTGTGGACCCGGACGGGTCCGCCTATTTCCGCGTGCCCTCGGGCGTGACCATGTTCTTCCAGGCACTCGACGGGCGCGGCGCCGCCATACAGACCATGCGCGGCGCGATCCACGTGCAGCCCGGCCAGACGCTGAGCTGCATCGGCTGCCACGAGCACCGTCAGCTCGCCCCGCCCGCCAAGCCGCTGGCCGAGGCCGCACGCCGCGAACCCTCCAGGATTACCCCCGGCCCCGAAGGCACATGGCCCTTCCGCTTCGACCGGCTGGTGCAGCCCGTGCTCGACGACAAGTGCGTGCGCTGTCACAATCCGCAAAGCGAATACAAGCGCGGCATCGAATTCGACCTTACACCCGAACACGCGTGGGACACCCTGTGCAACTACGGCAAGCCCAGCCTTGCCGACAACGTGCATGGTGCATACGCCCTGGGCTATTCCGTGGAGGGAACCGGCGCCGCGATTACCAGCCCCCTGCTCGCGCTGCTCACCGCGCCCGAGGGGCACTACAAGGCCCTGCTCACCCCCGAAGAGACCGAGCGCTTCACCGTATGGCTCGACACCTACGGCCAGCGCCTCGGCGCCTTCAGCGACGAGCAGGAGCGCGACTTGGAAGAGTTGAAGGTGCAGAGCGCGGACATGCTCGCGGCGCGGTAACTTCCAATGTGTGGCAGACATTCCTGTCTGCCTGTCTTACTGTTCTTCCCCCTTGCGATGCGCATGGGATTCTGAACTGCAGACAAGAATGTCTGCCACACATTACGGACTGGCTGCCCCGCTTGTATAGTGCCAGTATTCGCTTTCCTGCAACCCTGCTTTGACAGGATTGTCCCGGATGTACGCCGCGAAATGTTCATACTGTGCCTCGCTGCGCACGATATGGTCGAAGGATTCATCCATCCAGAATTGCCCGGAGGCACCGGTGAGCAGATTAATCTTTCTGGCGCTGGCTCCTTTGATGCCTTTCATCAATTGCGACAGCGCGTTTCCGCCCATTGGCTCCATCAGAAGATGAACATGGTTGGGCATGATAGTAGCGGCATGCAGCCGCAAGCGGTCCCTTTCAAACCGCAGCAGGCACCCCTGAAGCAACTCCCGGACGTGCGGCTTGGCCAGCGCGCAGGAACCGTGCCCGGCATCCGACCACCGGTCCAGTCGATCGCCGAAACGCAGGTTGTATTCGTACCATTGGCGCTCGTCCCAGGGTTCCGGATTGTGCCGTAGCCAAATCCCCCTTTCCTCCCGCCACAAGTCCAATACGTTCTGCGCGAGCGAATCAGCCATGCGAAAGGTGACCCAGTAGATCACAGATTCGCAGGTCCAATGAGGCAGGCGGCGGCTGGTTCTTTGAACGGGCAGCCCTGACAGGACGCCCGGGAATGCAGAATCGGCATACGAGAATTTCTGCCCCGCATTGGGTACTTCTTCCATGGCTGCTTATTCCTCCTGCGCAAGGAAAAGCGAACAACAACGCCGGGTGCGTACTGTTGCTTTCGGTTCAATGGTAGAGTTTTGGGGCGGTCGTTCTCAAGCGGCACATCCACCCAATGTGTGGCAGGCATTCCTGCCTGCCTGTCTTCCTGTATTCCCTTCTCCACAACGCGCATGAATCCCGAACGGCAGACAGGAATGTCTGCCACACATTGGACGGCGTTGCCAAGGCCATTACTCTTTTGCCGAACGCCACCCGCCCTACCCCTCGGGCGTTAGGGTTTCTTCCATCGGAGGCGGAACGGCTTGCGTCTTCCTACGCTTGAACAGTCCGGCAAGGGCCTCCATGTAGGTGTAAAAAACCGGTGTGATATACAGCGTCAACATCTGCGAGACGATCAGGCCGCCCACGACGGCGAGGCCGAGGGGACGGCGCGACTCGGAGCCGGCACCCATGCCCAGGGCGATGGGCAGGGTGCCCATGAGGGCGGCCATGGTGGTCATCATGATCGGGCGAAAGCGCACCAGGGCGGCCTCGTACATGGCGTCGAAGGGCTTGAGCCCCTCCTCGCGCTGTTTTACCAGGGCAAAGTCCACCATCATGATGGCGTTCTTTTTCACAATGCCGATGAGCATGACGAGTCCGACCAGGGAGTAGAGGTTCAACTCGCTCCCGAAGAGCAGCAGCGTGAGCAGCGCGCCCACGCCGGCGGCGGGCAGGCCCGACAGGATGGTGATGGGGTGGATGTAGCTCTCATAGAGAATGCCGAGCACGATGTACACCACAATGAGCGCGGCAAGCAGCAGGAACATGGTGCCGCCCATGGACTTTTGGAAGGCCTGGGCGGTGCCCTGGAAACTGCCCGTGATGGTGGAAGGCAGTGTCTCGCGGGCCACTTTGGCGACGAAGTCGGTGGCCGCGCCGAGGGAGACCTCGGGGGGCAGGTTGAAGGAGATGGTGACCGAGGGCAACTGGCCGAGGTGCGCGACGGTCATGGGGCCGACCTCTTTCCTGACCCGCGTGACCGTTTCGAGGGGGACGAGCTTCCCCGTGGCCGAACGCAGGTACAGCAGGCCCAGCGAGGACGGGTCCGACTTGTATTCGGGGAGCAGTTCCATGACCACCCGGTACTGGTTGGTGGGGGCGTAGATGGTGGAAATCTGGCGCGAACCGTAGGCGGTATAGAGGGCCTCCTCCACCTGCCGCACGGTGAGTCCCAGGGCGGCGGCCTTGTCGCGGTCCACCTCGATGTTCGCCTCGGGGTTCTTGAGCAGCAAATCGCTGTTCACATCGAGCAGGCCCTTGCCGTTCTCGAATTTCGCCTCTTTGAGCGTCTTTTCCAGGATGGGGGCGAAGTTGTAGAGGTCATCCAGGCTGGTGGCCTGGAGCGTGTACTGGTATTGCCCCTTGGTCATCTGCCCGCCGAGCGAGATCGGGGGCGGGTTCTGCAGATAGGCCTTGATGCCGGGCACCTTCGCCAGCATGGGCCGCATCTTGGCGATAAACTGCTCCACGCCGATGCGCTCGTCCCGCGGCTTGAGCACGATGAACATGCGCCCCGCGTTGGATGTGGAAGCGGTGCCGCCGCCGCCGACCGCCGACATGAAGGCCTGAACGTTCGGGTCCTGGTTCACGACAGCCGCCAGCGCCTGCTGGTGGGCCGACATGTCCTTGAAGGAGACCCCCTGCGTCGCCTCCGTGCTGACCCGAATCTGGCCCGTGTCCTCCGAGGGGATGAAGCCCTTGGGCACGATGGTGAACAGGTAGCCCGTCAGGACGATCAGCGCGACAAACACCAGCATGGCGACCGGACGGGCGCGCATGACACCCCACAGGGTCCACCGGTACACCCACAGCATCGAGTCAAAACCCCATTCCAGCACGCGGTAGAGCGGCCCGTGGCGGCCCTCGTCCGGCGGCCGAAGGAAGCGGCTGCAAAGCATGGGCGTCTGCGTGAGCGAGATGATCCCGGAGATCAGGATCGCGGCGCTGATGGTAATCACAAATTCGCGGAAGATGCGGCCCATGATCCCGGGCATGAAGAGCACCGGGATGAACACGGCCACGAGCGACACGGTCATGGACACGATGGTGAAGCCGATTTCGCGGGAGCCCCGAAACGAGGCCTCCATGGGCTTTTCGCCCTTTTCCATGTGCCGGATGACGTTTTCCAGCATGACGATGGCGTCGTCCACCACGAACCCGGTGGCCAGGGTCAGCGCCATGAGCGACAGGTTGTCGATGTTGAAGCCGAACGCGTACATGACGGCGAAGGTGCCCACAATGGACGAGATGAGGGCCAGCGCGGGGATCACGGTGGCCCGCACGTTTCTCAGGAACAGGAATATCACCATGACCACGAGCCCCGTGGTCAGCAGCAGGGTGAACTTCACATCGTTCACCGACTCCTGAATCGACAGCGAACGGTCGAACAGGACCTCCATCTCGAGCGACTTGGGCAGTTGCTGCTGGAACGAGGGCAGGAGCTTGCGCACCCCCTCGACCACCTCGATCGTGTTCGTGCCCGGCTGGCGCTGCACCGCGAGAACGATGGCGCGGGTGTCGCGGAGCCAACTGGCCACCTTGTCATTCTCGACGCTGTCAAACACTTTGCCCAGGTCGTTCAGGCGCACGGGCGCGCCGTTCCGGTAGGACACTATCAGCGGCCCGTAGCCGTCGGCGCGGAATATCTGGCCCTCGGCCTGGACCGTGAACGCGCGGTCCGCGCCCTGCAGATCGCCCGCGGGCAGGTTGACGTTGGCGTTCTGCACGGCGGCCGAAACCTCGTCAATGCCGACCTTTCGCGTGGCCATCGCCTGCGGGTCCAGCTGGACGCGCACGGCGTATTTCTGCGAGCCGAAGACCTGGACCTGGGCGACGCCGCTGACCATGGAGATGCGCTGGGCCATCATGGTGTCGGCGTATTCGTTCACCTCGGACAGCGGCAGGATGGAGGAGCGGAGCGCGATGTACAGGATGGGCGAGTCGGCCGGGTTCACCTTGCGGTAGGAGGGCGGGCTGGTCATGTCCTTGGGCATGTCCCGGTTCGCCTGCATGATCATGGACTGCACGTCCTGCGCGGCCGCGTCGATGTCGCGCTCCAGGGCGAACTGCAGCGTGACCTGCGTCGAGCCGTAGACGCTGGTCGAGTTCATCGAGTCCACGCCCTGGATGGTGGAGAAGACACGCTCCAGCGGCGTGGCCACGGCGGAGGCCATGGTCTCGGGGCTGGCGCCGGGCAGCGAGGCGGTGACGGTGATCGTGGGAAAGTCCACGTTGGGCAGGTCGCTGACCGGAAGCATCCGGTAGCCCTGCACGCCCGCCAGCAGCAGCGCCAGCACCATGAGCGTGGTCATGACGGGCCGGCGAATGAACATGGAGGAAATGTTCATTTGGCGGGCGCCCCTCCGCCGGGCGCCCCGGCGGCCGGCGCCTCGGAGGCCTCCTTCACCTCGACGCCGGGCGCGAGCATGAACTGTCCGTCAGTCGCGACTTTCTCGCCGGGCTTGAGCCCCTCCAGAATCACGGTCATGTCCCGCAGCGCGTCGCCGGTTTTCACCGGCCGCATTTCGGCCTTCATGTCCGCGGTGACAACGTATACATAGGGGCCCTTCTGGCCCATTTGCACCGCCCTGGTGGGCGCCACGACGGCATCGGCCCGCACCGCCATGTTTACCATCACCCGCACGAACTGGCCCGGCCAAAGCCTGCTGTCGGCATTGTCGAAAACGGCCTTGATGTCGATGGTGCCCGTGGTGGCGTCCACCGCGTTGTCCACGAAACTCACCGTGCCCCTGGCGGGCTCCGCGTCACCCTCAATAACGGCGTCCACCCCTATGGGTCCTTCGGCCATGTGCCGCTTCAACACGGAGAGTTGGCGCTCGGGAATGGAGAAGCTCACCCGGATGGGCGTGATCTGGTTGACGGTGACCATGGGCGCGGCGTCTCCCATGCGGACAAGGTTTCCCGCCTTGGCCGTCACTTCGCCCGTCCGGCCCGTCAGCGGCGCGGTGATGGTGCAGTATTCAAGCTGCAGTTTGGCCTGGTCGATGGTCCCCTTTGCCGCCGCGATGGCCTCGGTGGCCGCAACGGCATTGGCCTCGTCCGCCGCCACGGCCGCCTCGGTCGCCTGGAAATCGGCCTGTGAACGGTCGAATTCTTCCTTGGCCAGCATGCCCTTGTCGGCCAGCCCCTTGTCGCGGCCAAAGGTGGCGCGCGCGCGCTCGGCCTGCGCCTTGTCCCGCGCCGTCATGGCCCTGGCCTGTTCCAGCTGCGCCTGCGCTTTTGACAGGTTAGCCTCGGCCTGCTTGAGCGCGACCTCATAGGGTCTCGGGTCAATGACAAAGAGGACCTGGTCCTTCTGCACCAGGTCGCCCTCGGTGAAGCGCACCTCCATCACCTGCCCGGACACCTGGGCCTTGATCTGCACGGTCTCAATGGGCTCTACCGTGCCCACCGCCGCAAGTTGTACCGGCATGGACTGCTGCGTGACCTCGCCGATTTTCACGGGCGCGGGGCCTTTGGGTCCGCCGCCAGGCGGAGGACCGCCGGCGGGCGCGCCGCCCGGCTTGCACGCTGCAGGCAGCAGGAGGCATGCGGCGCACAGCGCGGCAAGGACATTGCGCCCCAGAAGGGTGTGTCTGTTCATGCGGGCGTCTCCCGACGGTCGTTCCATGCTATTGGCCATTGCCCGGATCCTTTGCTTCCTGCCTCGTCAATTCCAGCGAGATGCCGCGCCGTTCGAGAAGGGTTCCCTCCGCCGCGTAAAGCACGGTCAGCGCCTGGATGTGGCGGATGCGCGCGGTCGCCTCGTCCACTTCGGACTGGAGGAAATCGCGCTGCACGATGAGCAGGTCCAGGTTGGTGGTTTTTCCCGCCTCGAACCGGCCCTGCGCCACGCGCAACTGCTCGGTGCGGGCCTCCACCGCCTCGCTGGTCGCCTGAATGCGCTGCCACTGCCGGTCAACATCGACAATGGCCTGCCGCACCTCGCGGGCGAGGTTCTGTTCGAGGGCGCTGACGGACCAGCCGAGCTGCTGCTCGGCCAGCCGCGCGCGGCGCAGCCGCGCATTTTCGGCGCGGTTCATAATGGGCTGCTCGAACTGCACCCCCACCCGGAGGCTGGTCGAGTCCGCCAGGTAGGTGCCGCTGGTGGCCACCGAGGCCAGTGCGCCGAGGTTGCTGGTGTTGCCCGAGCCGTAGGACCCCACCAGGTCCAGCCGGGGCAGCACCCCGTTTCGGGCGCGCTGCACGTCCAGCCCCGCATTGGCCTGGTCCAGCCGGGCCTGGGCCAGTTCGGGCCGGTACTGCAGGGCCAGCTTTTCACTGGCATCCGCGTCCAGCGCGGTCTGGCTCATGTCGATGGGGTCGGTGGCGGCGAAATCGAGGTTCCACCGGGGGACGGCCGACGGGTTCAACAGTTGCACCATGGCCAGGCCCTGACTGCGCAGGCTCGCCTGCGCGTCCGCCAAGTCGGCCATGCGGCTTGCGCGCTCGGCGCGCGCGGCCATCACGTCACCCTGGATAATCTTTTCGGCCTCAAAAAGGTCCTCGGTCCGCTGCAGCTGCTCCTCGGCCAGTGTCACGCCGAACCGGCGGATTGCCAGCAGTTTCTCGGCGAGGGCGAGGCCCCAGTAGGCTGTCTCCGTCTGCCGGACGAGTTCCAGCATGCGCTGGCGGAACACATATTCGCTTTGGGCCGCCCGGTTTCGCGCCTGGCGCAATGCGACCAGGTTCACCCCTGTGCCCGCCCCCCGCAGCAGCGGCTGCGCCGCGCTCAGGGCCCAGCCGTCCACGCCCTGACGGTCGGTCGCATTTGTGTCGGCCGTGCCCGCGCTGCCCGACAGCGAGATGTCGGCGCCCGTGGGCAGGTGTTCGCCCACGCCCACGGTGCCCAGCAGGGTGTCCGTCTTCACCACCGTCTTGGGCGTCCCTTCAACCGCGGCGACTATGTTTCTGATTTGCGTGACAATCTCGATGGTCTGCTGGACACAGTCCGAGACCCCGCCGGTGCCGCCGCTTCCCGTGCCGCTGCCACTGCCGCCCGAACTGCCCGACGCCGTGGTCGTGTTCCGCTCATCGTGGCCATAAAGGAGATTGCCAAAGAGTGTGGGATCAAACTCCGCCCGGGCCTCCGGTTCGAGGGTTTCGCCAATCTTCGGGCCAAAGCGCGCCACCTCGGCGGAACGGTTGTTCAGAATGGCCGTCAGGATGGCCGTGTCGCGGTTGATGGGAAGGGATTGAGCCGCCGGCGCGGGGTCGGGAAGCAGCACCGGCGCGGCCGCGCTTTCTATCGGGGCGGCCGCCTGCAGTTCCGCCGGCGGCGAGGCCGGCGGAGCGACCGTTTCGGGCGTCCATTTGGGCCCCTCGGTGGCGCATCCCGCAAGCAGGAGCGCCGCCACGGCCCACCGGGGAATCCAAGGTCTGCGCCCGCCCATGTCCTGTTTGTCCTGTTCGTTCATTTATGCTCTTCGCACCGTGTTGGCCCGAAACGGGCCGTTCGTTGTCTCAGGCTCTTTTGCCCCGTCCCGCGCCGTTCATGAATAAGTCGATGATCAGGGAGAGCTCAATGATCAACTGCTCCCCGTCGGGCTGGTTGTCCAGTTCGTGCGCGCGGGTGCGCATCAGCCCCAGCAGCAGCACGGCCAGTGTCTCCGGGGGAATGTCGGACCGGATGCGCCCCTCCGCCACCCCCCGCCCGATCACCAGCGCCACAGCCTCGCGCAGCTTCTTTCGCCGTTCAATCCAGCGCTCGCGCAGCGAGCGCTGGCAGCCGTTCATGCGCGCATCCTCGGCCATCATCATCTGGAACATTTCGCGGCGCTTCCCGAAGAAGGCGCTGATGGCGCGGCACATTTGCAGGAGCTGGCCCTCGAAGCGGTCCTCCTGGGAGACCTGCGCGCGGATTAGCTCGCACAACTCATCAAAGCCGGAGGTGGCCACCTGGAAGAACAGGTCGTCCTTGTTCTCGAAATGGAGGTAGATGGTGCCCTTTCCCACGTGCGCCTTTTGCGCCACCTCGTCCAGCGTGATCTCATGGATGCGGCGGCTCTTGAACAGCTTTTCGGCTGTCTGCATGATCGTGTGCCGTTTATCCGCGCTTTCCATGGCCCTGCTCCGGTCAAGAACTGACTGGTCAGTATTGTATGCCCCCCGTTGCGGGAAATACAATCCACAGGCCGCGCATGGAATACGCGCGGGGAGATAAGCGTTTTGAAATAAACGTTTCCTGCGCTGCCAACCATTCAGGGGCCCGAAGTTTTGCGGCCCAAGTGTGGGGCGCATTGTGCCGCAACGACGGCGTTGCGGGTAAGGAGCTGTATGCATGCTAAGATTCGACTGGGATGACAGCCTTGCCTTGGGAATAACGGCCCTTGATGACCAGCACAGAACGTGGATAGAACGCCTCAACAACCTGTCCGAGGCCATCGAATCAAACCAGGAAGACCAGCATATTTCCAAGACACTAAAGTTCCTGGTCGGCTACTCGGAATTCCATTTTGCGGCGGAAGAGAAGCTCATGGCGGCGCACAACTATCCCCTGCTTGAGCAGCATAAACAGGAGCACAAGAAATATCGCGATGCGTTGGCGGATCTGCTGCTGCTGCAGATTGGACAGGCGGACGCCCTGCGCAAGATATCCGACTCTGTCAAGAACTTCCAAATCGCGTGGCTGACAAACCATATCCGCAAGGTGGACCGGAAATTCGCCGACTTTCTTGACGAAAATGTGGCGGTGGACATGCCTGACAGTCTCTGACCTGGATGTCGTCCGGTCCGGTTACGCTGCGGTGGCCTATCCTGTTCTGCCGCGTTTCCCGGGTTCATAGTTTGGATTGGGTGTGGGCATTTGCGCATCCACCCCCCTCAGCCAATCATGCAGTTTGTTGCGCAGTTCCAAGGCCTTTTCAGGCATTGCTTCCGCCAGGTTGTTTCGCTCTCCCAAATCCGCCTTGAGGTCGTAAAGTTCGAAGCGCTCCTCGCCGTAGTAGTCGATGAGTTTGAAGTCGCCGTCGCGAATGGCGCCGCCGGGCGTGGCGCCGCCGGCATGGTAATGGGGGTAGTGCCAGTAAAGCGCGGTGCGGGCGGGCGCGGCGCCGCCGCGCAGCAGGGGAGTCAGGTCCACGCCGTCGATGTTGCTCACGTTCATCGTCACGCCCGCCATGGCCAGGATGGTCGGGAAGAAGTCCACGCTGATTGCGGGCGTGTCGCAGACGATGCCGGGCTTTGCCACACCCGGCCACCGGATGATCATGGGCTCGCGGATGCCGCCCTCATGGAGCGTCCCCTTGCCCGCGCGCAGCGGCGCGTTGGATGTCACCCAGGCCAGTCCCCCATTGTCGGACATGAAGATGACAACCGTGTTCTCCGCAATGGCCAGTTCATCGAGCCGTGCCAGTACCCGCCCCACGCTTTCGTCCACGCTCTTGATCATGGCCGCATACACGGCGCTGTCCCGCCCCTCATGGGGCAGCCCCTTCCTTTCGAAATGGTCCACATCCTCCTCTTTGCCCTGAAGCGGCGTGTGCACCGCGTAGTGGGGCAGATACAGGAAGAAGGGCCGGTCTTTGTTTGCATCAATAAACTTTACCGCCTCGTCCGTGAGCCGGTCCGTGATGTACTCGTTGTCCCTCACCTTGGGAAGGTCGGGCGACTTGTACGGGTAGAAGTAGCTCCCCGGCTGGCCGACGTGGGTGCCCGCGAAGTTGAGGTCAAAGCCCTGGTGTTCGGGATAGAAAGCGGGGCCGCCCAGGTGCCATTTGCCAATCGATGCGGTGGCGTACCCGGCGGTCTTGAGCGCCTCGGCGATGGTCACCTCCTCCAGCGGCAGTTCCTGCCGGAAATCGGGACGGCGCAGTTTCTCGTAGGGCATGGTCTGGCCGGGAATCCAGTCGGTGAGGTGGAGCCGGGCGGGATACTTGCCCGTGAGGATGCTGGCGCGTGTGGGCGAGCAGACCGGACAGGCGGCGTAACCGTTGGTAAAGCGCATCCCCTGCCCCGCCAGCCGGTCAATGTTGGGCGTCTCGTAAAGGGTGCTGCCGTTGCAGCCCACGTCCATCCAGCCCATGTCGTCGACCAGGAAGAACACGAAGTTTGGCCCCGGTTTCTCCGGCGGGGCGGGTTGGCCATGGGAAGAGGCGGCCACGCCCAGGGACGCGCAACCCAGGGCGGCCAGGAAATCGCGGCGGTTCAGCGCTTGCATGGGGCGTTCTCCGTTTGGGGCGTGAAAAAGCACGTCCCAGAGGATAGCACTGCCCGGGGGATGCGTCAATAGGGAAACGGCGGGGATGATGGGGCTGCGAAAGAAGGCGGATCGCGCCGCATCCATATTTATGTCTTGCACCGGCGCGTCCGGATGGGCACAATGCAGTCGGTGTTTTTCGGGCCGCACAATCCACGGGGTGTTGCCATGTGCCCTTCGCGCGCGCGACTGATTTTTCCGCTGGTGCTTTCCTTGCTTGCCACGATTCTGCCCGCCCATGGCCAGGACGACGCGGGTCTCCGGCTCACCTGGACGCCCGCGGGCATCATCGCGCTGACGCCGGAGTTCAGCACTGTGCTGGACTATGTGCCGCAATTTGCGGGGCCTGTGGCCCGGTTTGGCAAGGACGGCGCGCCGCAGGTGCTGGTCGTCACCAACATGGAGGCCTCCTCCCCCACCCACCTTCGCCTCACCTACGCGCCCAAGGCGCCCAACGGGGCGCAGATGCGCATCGTCCAGGACATCGAGCTTGCGGCGCGGGAAGATGCGTGGGTCCTGACAGACCGCTTCGAAATCTCCGCCGAGACACCCATCGGGGACGACCTGGAAATCCGCCGTTTCTACACCTTCCCGGCGGGCATGGCCGCAAAGGCCGTCGCCCCGCTGAAAAACGGCCTGGCCCGGGAAATCACGCCGACCAACGACCCGCTCCTGTTGGAGTACCGGATGGGCAACGCCATGACCGGGGCGGAAGGCGTGGAACTGGCGCTGCCCGTGCTGGCGCTGAACGGCGTGGGCATGAGCGATGCCGTGGTCGCGATGGACCCATGGTTCAGCAGCCTGTTCCGGTACCGGGCCTTTTCGGGCGTGTCCGAACTTTCCATTCATTACCGCTATGCCAGCGGCGGCATCCCGCTGGAAAGCCCCGAACGGCGCACCACCTGCCTGTGGGTCCCCAAAAAGGGCTTCAGCCGCCCGCTGTTCGAAACGGCCCTTGACCAGTTTTTTGCAAACACGCTGCCCGATGTCCCGGCCGGGCCCAGGTGGCTGCATGACATCGCCATGGTCGACTACGACTACCTGAGCGACAACGGCAAGGGTTGGGAACAGGACGTCGCCGACCTGGCCACACTGCTCACGCCGGAGGAGCGGGCGCGGGTCGCGCTGTGCTTCCACGGCTGGTATGACGCCATCGGCACCTACTGTTATGACGCTTCAGCGAAGCGCATGCAGGACGATTGGACGGCCATGGCGCGGACGCGCAAGGTGGCGATGACGAAGGAGGAGGTCTGCCGGAAGCTCCGGCTGGCGCGGGAGCAAGGCTTCCGCGTGCTGATGTATTTCGGCGACGGCCTGCTGCAGGACAGCGGCACGCCCGGCTACCGGCCGGAGTGGGACCTCACCCGCGCCGACGGAACCAAGATTACGGGGTGGCAGGGCCCGGACACCTGGGACACGACCTATGCCCGAAACCCGGCGCATCCGGAGGTCGCGCAGTGGTACCAGGACTACCTGGCCGCGCTGATAGCGGCCTATGGTCCCGATGTTGACGGATTCGTGTGGGACGAGACCTTTTATGTCACCACCGGCACGACCACGCTGACGCCCGCGCCCGCCTACTGTGACCGCGCAATGATGCGGCTGGTAAAAACGCTGGCGCAACAGGTGCGCGCGGCCGGCCCCGAAAAGGTCTTTTTGTCGTCCGACAACGTGGGTGCCACGGGCTTGGGCGCGGTGCCGGGCTACGCGATGGTCGCCCACGGCACATACCAGGATTCCTGGTGCAAGCCGGACGCATGGTCCTATGGCCTGTTTCCCAACTGGCGCAACACGCTGTGGAGCTGCAATTGGAAGCCCTTCTCCAGCTTTGGGTACACGAAATGGGGCGTGGAGAACTTCGGCGCGCCGGTGGCGATATCGCGCGGCTGGGGCGAGGACCGGGGCGTGGCGGAGTGGACGCCGCAGGAGAAGGACCAGATCCTGGGCCTTTTCCGCGCGCGCATGGCAATGAAGGAACGGGTCCGCTATTTGACGAAGGACCCGGCGGAGCTGCTGGCCAGGGGGCCCGACTCCCTGCAGCCCAGCGACGCGATTCCCGACCCGGCTCCGGACGAGACCAACTGGGCGCTTGCGGCGGGCGGTGCAAAGGCGTCCGCCTCCTCGCAGTATGAGCATCAGGACTATGACTTTGGTCCGGCAGGCGTCATCGACGGCGTGCGCGACGACAGCCACTGGGGCAGGGGCGGCGGCTGGGCCAGCAGGCAAAACGAGGCCCTGCCGCAGTGGGTCGAGATAGAATTTCCCGAGCCCAGGCCGGTGTCGCGCTTCGTCGTCATCACCTACCAGTCGGAAACAACGGACGAGAAGGCCGACAAATGCGGCGTGCGCGACTATGACATTCAGGTGTGGGACAAGAAGAAGAAGTCCTGGGAGACCATAATGGAAGAGAGTCAGGGCCGCGCGATGAAAACGCGCGTGCACACGCTTGACACGCCGGTCACGATGAAGAACTTCCGCGTGCTCGTGCGGCGCGGCGCCACGGAGGACAACATCGCGCGCTTGCTGGAAGTCGAGGCCTGGGGCGCCGCCACGGCCGCCGCGGGCAAATAAACACAGGAGACCACCCATGTCCGACATGACACGAAGAGACATGCTGCAGAGCGCGGCCATATTGGCCGCCGCAGGCATGCTGCCCGCCACCGCAAAAGCCGGGGACAACAAGAAACTGAAAATCCTCATCGCCGGGGCGCATCCGGACGACCCCGAGAGTTCCTCGGGCGGGACGATGGCCCTCTATGCTGACGCGGGCCACGAGGTGGTGGCGCTGTACCTCACACGAGGTGAGGCGGGCATCCGCGGCAAGAGCCACGAGGAGGCGGCGAAGATTCGCTCCGCCGAGGCGGAGGCGTCCTGCAAGATTCTCGGCGCGCGACCCGTCTTTCTCACCCAAATCGACGGTGCCACCGAAATCAACACCGGGCGCTATGATGAGGCGTGGAAGGTGATAAAGGATGAACGACCAGACATCCTCATCACCCATTGGCCCATCGACAGCCACCGGGACCACCGCGTCATCTCCATGCTCATGTACGACGCGTGGCTGCATGCCAAGAAGAAGTTTGAGCTGTTCTACTTTGAAGTGGAGGCGGGGCAGCAAACCCAGCATTTCGCGCCCACGCACTACGTGGACATCACCACCACCGAGGACCGCAAGCGCAAGGCCTGCTACGCCCACCCCAGCCAGGACGCCGAGAAGGGGTTCTATGTCCTTCACGACGAGATGAACCGATTCCGAGGCCAGGAGGCCGGTGTCGACCACGCCGAGGCCTTCATCCGCCACAGCCAGTCCAGCAGGGGATTGTTGTAGCAGGGTCTTGGGTCTGGCGTCTCGGGTCTAATGAGGACAACAGCAGTGGTGGTCGAAATTCGGTCAACCACAGTTCACACATCGTCTGTATTGGATGTTGGGGCCTTGTTGGATTCTTCTTGCAGGGAACGGACCATACCGGACATCATTTTGCCCACTTCCTGGGCCAAGTCCCATATGACGACAGCCTCATCACGCTCTGCAAAACCAAGGCGCACCGCCAGGGCAATGTGTGTTTCCAATTCGGCCAGAGCACCCCTCGCAACGCTGAGGTGATGGACATAGTCGCCGCGATGAATACGCCAGCAGCCTTCGGCAATGTTTGCCGGCACTGACACTGCCGACCGTTGCATTTGGCTCGTCAGGCCGTACCGTTCCCGGGCGGGGAATTTGGATGGGGTGCAGTTTTCGCATTGCCGCTCTTTGACAACACGGATTTCACGGATCACACGGATTACACGGATTACAACGGTGGACTTCCTCGCTTGGCTTAGACAGGCCGCAGATTCGCTCCCTGTTTCTTCGCAAACGCTTCCCAATGTTTCTTGCCGGACATCCGTGAAATCAGTGCCATCCGTGTTTTATAGGGTCTGTGCGCTCCCCAAGAACCGGCCCTGCGGCAGAATGAGAGCTGGACCCTTTGGATGTCAGTTCGTACACCGCCACCACCATATCCATCGCCTTCTTCCAGACGTCAAGCTCTCTGTAGCTTTTCATGTCCCAGCCCCACCCTGAATTTGCGTGCCACCTGCGGGTCCGGCTTCTCCGCCTGCTGTTCTTCCAGACCCAAGACCCCAGACGCTAGACCCTCACTTCTTCTCTTCCGCATACCGCGTCCATTTTTCGGTGCGGCCCAGCAGCGATATGCCAATGAACCCGCGCATGCCGAGGGTATTCTCGTTGTCCAGCCACAGCTTGCCCTTGTAGGTCTTGCCCGATTCCGGGTCGTACACCGTGCCGCCTGACCACTCCTTCTTGCCGTCGAACTTGAAGCCTTTCAAAAGCACCAGTCCAACAATCGGCCTGTTTTGCATGGACTTGTCCGGGTTCTCGCGGTCATGCTTGGGCTTGCCCGCCTCCGCGTCCCCGTCTGGATAGTTCGGCGCCGAAAGCCAGACGATCTTGCCTTCGATGGAACCGTCTACCGCCTTGTAGATTTCCACCCGCGACTTGCCGTCCGCCACGGTCCACTGCGCCACAATGTCCGTCTCTGTCACGGCGTAGGCAGCCAGTGAAACCATGACAGCAACGGCCGAAAGCCCAATTATCCAGCGCATAGTTCGACTCCTTTGCAGGGTTGGACAGTAGTAAGCACAAGGATAACAGCAGCGCCCCCGCACTTCAATCCCAAGAGGATCACCGAGTGCATATCTTAAGCGCAACCGCAGGTCCTCGGGTATGGGGTGCTGGCACAGTGATTCACACTGATTGAGTCATATGACCCAGTTGCGAGAGCCAAGGACACCCCGTCAATGGGAGTCTCAGACCACCTGCGGCGGCGATTCGCGGCAGAAAGGAGATTGCGCTTTGCGTGTCTTCGTGGCACCCTCAGGGCCGAATGCAGTTCGGACATGGGGGAGCTCCTTGCTGAACCGGCGCTCATTCCGGAAGAGCACCCCCAAACCGCGCCTTCACTGCGTTACGGCGTGGTCTGAGGGTGCCACAGAGAGACCCTGTTGAACATTTTTCAGATATTTCTTAGCAGCCCCGGACCGCCGTTGGCGGCGATGTCGGTGAAGAGAGAAGGCTTGGGAATGTGGGACAGTCGCCCCCGGCTGTCGGCTTGTGGCGGATACCTTGGAACGACTGGCGAGGGTGTCTGTCCCAAAGGGGCGGTCCGCCTCTCGTTTTTCCTGTGTGAAGAAAAACTTGATGGCCGGACGGACCCCCAACGTGCGGGCTGGTTCGTTCGGTGGAGGAACGAACAATGGAAGAGACCACAAAAAGCAGAAGGGGAAAATGGTTTGCGGCGCTGATGATTGCGGTGGTTCTGGGAATGCTGGCTCAGACCGCCGCAATAGGGTACCTGGCCTTCCGGCCCGGCGGCGGCACACCGCCGTCCGTCACCGAGGCCGCCACGACAAATGCCGGGGGATGGCATCTGATCAACCCACCCACCCCCGCCAGTCCGGGCGGCACGGCGCAACTCCAGCCGGACCCCATCACCCCCTTCAGTCCCGGGCAATGGGACCCGTTCCAGGAAATGCGCCAAATGCAGGAGCGGATGGATGCAATGTTCAACAGCGCCTTTGGGCGCATGGGCGCAAGCCCCCGTTTCAGCCCGCTGATGGGCGGTTTCACCGCGTCACCCACCATGGACATGACCGAGAATGACAGTGAATACCAGGTGCGTGTGGACCTTCCCGGGGCGGATGAATCCAAGATTTCCGTGTCCCAGGAGGGCCAGCAGTTGACGGTGCGCGCGGAGCGAAACGGCGAGGCGTCCTCCGGCAAGACACCCGGCACCATGCTGCGCACGGAACGCCACATGGGCCGGTACAAGCGCTCCATGATCCTGCCCAAACCGGTGGTGGAGGGCAGCATGAAGTCCCACTATGACAAGGGCGTGCTCACCATCACGGTGCAGAAGCAGAAATAGTCCGGTTTCCCTATGGCCAATGCGGCGGCGCGGGGGTCCGCGCTGAGCTCAGAAAGGCCTCCAATCGCGCCACGACATCGGGGTGGGCGGCGGCCAGGTCCGTCCTCTCCCCGATGTCCGCCGTGAGGTCGTACAGTTCCAGCGCTTTGTCCCTTGCGGGCTTCACGCCTTTCCAGTTGCCGTCACGAACGGCCTGGACAAATCCACCCTCGTGGAATTCCCAGTACAGCGGCCCGTGGGGCGGTCCGGCCCCGCCCAGCAGCGCGGGCAGTTCGGACACGCCGTCGCAGGGGGGCGCCGTGGTGCCGGCGATGTCGGCCAGGGTGGGCAGCACATCCCAGAAGGCCCAAACCGTGTCGCTGGTCCTGCCCTGGGGAATATGACCCGGCCAGCGGGCAATCATGGGCACGCGTATGCCGCCGTCATGCAGGGAGCGCTTGTACCCGTTCAACGGACCGGAGCTCTTGAAAAACTCCGGGTCGGCGCCGCCTTCTTTGTGCGTGCCGTTGTCGCTGGAAAAGAAGACGACCGTGTCCTCGTCCAGGCCCAGTTCGCGCAGTTTGTCAAACACCCGGCCCACATAACCGTCCAGACGGGTGACCATGGCCGCATGACCCTTTTGGGGGGCGGGCCAGGGCTCGTCCGCGTAGGGACCGTAATCGGGCACTTCCATCCCGTCTTTGGCCGCGGTGAACCTTTCATTGTTTGCATGGGGCAGGGTGAAGGCAAGGTAGAGAAAGAACGGCTCGCCCTTCGCACGGTCGAGGTATTTGAGCGCCTCCTCCGCGATCAGGTCGTTGGAGTACTGTTTCCCCTCCAGCGCCACCCCTTTGTGCCCGGGGTCCTGCACGTTGCCCGGCAATGGTTCCTTGACCTCGTTCCGCCAGAGGAAATCGGGGTAGTAATTGTGCGCGTGCACCTGATTGAGATAACCGTAAAACTCGTCGAAACCCTGCTTTGTGGGGATGCCCGGGCTGCCCGGCTCGCCCAGCCCCCACTTTCCATACAGGGCGGTGTGGTAGCCCTTGTCCCGGAGCACCCTGGCGACCGTCACATCCTCCGCTTCGAGCGGCACCAGCGCGTTGCCGCGAACGCGCGCATGGCCGGTGTGCAGGCCCGTCATCAGGGAGCATCGGGACGGCGCGCAGACGGTGCTTCCCGAGTAGTGCTGCGTGAAGCGCATGCCCTCGGCGGCCATGCGGTCGAGATGGGGCGTCCTGATGCGCTCCTGTCCGTAGCAGCCCA
>CAIUWO010000841.1 GCA_903902895.1 Candidatus Hydrogenedentota bacterium
CCGTGGTTGTACGCGCAGATCATATACTCCATCGTAACTGGATTCGATGTGCTCTTAATGATGTCGACCAAGTTAAACGCTGCACACTTCGCCGCAACCTCGATGTTCCAAATGCTGTCCTCACAGTTGGGACAACATTTCTTCTTGTATTCGTATCCGGGCTCGTCCTTCTTCTTGCACAATTGCGGCTGACACCGCTTGCTGCAACAGACACCCTTGTCCTTCAGATCTCGGCTGTCGATATCTATCTTGACCCCATACTTGCGGCACGTCGCACGTGCCGGCGGAGTCAGCTGGAACAAACCACGATCATCATCCTTCCCCAGCTCGCAAGGATTAAATTTGCCGCCGCTCTCCTTCTTTGCAATGCAGTAGAGTACGTCTGCCGTAATCCTATCTTTCCCTTTGGGGAAGGTTGCCTCCGCGGCCCCGACAGCGGCACCCATCGTGTCTAGGAAACATGGCTCTGCACTGACGTCATACCGACCTAAGACATCCCACCTCACCAGAGAGGCATTGCGAACAAACAGGTAACAGTTTGCCCCGCCTCGTTCTCCGATGGGGTCTCTGGAGAGCCACCGCCCCTGAACAGGGCTGTAGAACCCGCTAGCCGACCCTGCCAGAAGCTCCAGCACGATCGCCAGTGCGACTACCACTGCTCGTTGCGTCTTCATTCGACTCCTATTCCTCCGGTTGCCACCGAATCCCACCCGCGCCAGTTAGTCGTTAACCGCCGACGCCGCACCGCTCCCCGCAACGCGACCCCCGCCAAGCCCCGAGCAGCGTGGCGAGACAAGCTGCGTCAGCGGCGCGGAGATTCCGGCAGCGGTTCGTTCGTCACCGCCTCATGCACACCTGCAAGGGGTGACCCCTCACGGCCCTCCGCCAATTCATCGCTCGCAGAACTGTCCGCACTCGAATACGTGTGCTCGAGCGCATAGCTGCCAACTTCATATTCCGGAAAACGCCGGGACGATTGCGTGCGTACAGGCACATCGCAAACCGTACACCCAACCAGATGCACGGCCGCAACAAGCACGCCGCATTTCATCGCGCGCCGCATGATTCATCGAGCCTTTGAAGCGCGGCCTTAAGATCAACGGCTACAATTCTTGACCATTCCTTGGACAAGTCATTAGCGCGTGAGCAATGCCCGTCTCTATTCGGTCCAGGTGAATACGTGTCACAATCGTATTGCTCTTGATAATAATTGTCTTTGGCGACGTAAGCGCCGATGAGGACCTCCAAGAAGTTTGCCCCCGCGGAAAAACAGGGTTCGCACCGACAATTCTCCACACGCTCGCTAATCAGGCGATCGACTTGAGTCACATACTCGCCAAAGATGCGAACGTGACCCATCTCATGATGCGCAAGCGTTCCGCCACCACTTGAGGCAGTGCCGGGAGTAATGCCCACCCGATACTGGATGACGACTGAGCACGACGGCTGATAATCAGTTATCTTTTTCATCCCTCCGCCACATGAAGAGATCCAGTATGGATGAAGAAAGCGTGCCTTTGTGTTGGCGGCAGCCGGTTTGCCATTTGGTTGA
>CAIUWO010000842.1 GCA_903902895.1 Candidatus Hydrogenedentota bacterium
GCCGTGCCACCAGCCGCCGTGGTCGAAGAACTCCTCGCCGTGGTCGGACACGAAAACGATCAGCGTGTTGTCGTAGAGGCCGCGCTGTTTGAGCCCGTCGAAGAGCCGGGCGAGGTGGCCGTCGAGATGCTCAATGTCGCTGATGTAGGCGTTGTGCATGGCGCTCCAGATCGCCGGCGGCCTGTTGCGCAGGCGCTCGATGTCCTCGATGTAGGGCACGCCCTTCTTCGCCTTGTATTTCACCGTTTCGGGCCGTTCCATGCGCGCGCGGGCGTAGCCGACGCCGGGGTTGCCGTAGTCCATGTACGGGTCGTGCGTGTCCATGTAGTGCAGGTACAGGTAGAAGGGCGGGGCCTTGGGGCGCTCCGGGCTGTCCAGCCAGGCCAGCGCCGTGTCCGTGACGACCTCGGCGGGCTGGTAGAAGTCGGTGATGCGCAGTTTGCCGCCGCGCAGTTTGCCCTCGGCCACGAGAAAGACCTTGCGCATGACCTGGTACAGGGCCAGGCGCATGGAGGCCGCGCTGGCGCGGAAGAGCGGGTCCGGCTTGAGGTTCACATAGTCGCTGAAGCCCCGGTCGAACCCGAACACGCTCATGGTGTTGGGGTTGTTCGCGAAGCCCTTGGTGTAGTAGCCCGCGTCGGCCAGCAGCCCGGCCAGCGTGGGGACTTCGGGGGAGAGCATGCCGGTCTTGGTGGTGGCGCGGTGCGCCTCGGGGTAGCGGCCGGTGAACATGGTGCCGAAGGAGGGCTTGGTCCACGAGGCCTGCGCGAAGGCCTCGCGGAAAAGCACGGCGTCCTTGACGAAGGCGTTGATGGCCGGGGTGGCGGCCCGGGCCTCCGGCGCGTAGGCGCGCAGGTAGTCGGAGCGCAGCGCGTCGGCGGTGCACAGGATGATGTTGGGCCCCGCGGCCTGGGCCTTGGGCGCGAAGGGTCTGGCCGCCATCTCCGGTTTGAGCGCCGCGCCGATGCCCGCGCCAATGGCCACGACAAGCACCCAGCCCGCCGCGCCCAGGACCAGCAGCGGCAGCGCGCGCTGCCGCGCCAGGCGGCCGGCAATGGCCGCCTTGATGTAGGCGGAGACAAAGCCGACGAGCGTCAGCCCGCCGGCGATGCAGGCCACCATGACCAGGTCGCGCTGGGTGAGCGGGTGGCCGGCAAGCACGTCGCGCTGGTAGCGAAAGAGGCCGATCACGCCCGCGCCCAGGCCAATCACCACCGCCGCGGACGAGGCGAAACTGAACGCCCAGCCCGCGAAGCGGTCCAGCAGCAGGAAGAGGAAGACCAGTCCCGCGCCGACCCCCAGCCCGACACCGGTGAAACACAGGCTGTAGGCAATGGGACCCCACACGAACAGGCCCGTGTCCTCAATGCCGTTGCCCAGCGAGTAACGCAGCCACAGGGTCTCGGCCAGGGCGACCGTGCCCCCGGCCAGCAGTCCGCCGAAGCCCGCCGCGCTGAGCGTGGCGGCCATCTTGCGGCGGTATTCGGCCACCTTGTCCGGGGGGATGGCCGCCGAGGGCGGGGGGGATGCGATGGTGGACAGTTCGGCGGCGTCCTTGCGCGCCCGTTCCCGCAGTCCACCGCCGAGGAGCAGCAGCGGAATGCTCAGGACGAAGGGGACTATTTCGCCGGCCCACAGTTCGAGATGGCCGCCCAGAATGGCCGTGGCCGTGCCCGCCGTGGGTCCGAGCACCAGCCCGAAGGCCACCTCGCGCACGCCCAGTCCGGAAATGGTGAAGGCCAGAATGGACGCGGTGATCATGAGCGGGCCGACAAACATGATGTCGGCGACGGACGCGTTCTGCGCGCGGATGGCCATAAAGGTGCACTGGAAACAGGCGCAAATGCCCAGGTGCACGCCCACGCCGAACAGCACCGCCAGCAGCAGCGACATGCGCGACCCCGCGTAGGCCGTGACCGCGTCGCCGAGCCGGTTCACGATGCCGCGCAGTTTGCCGGGCAGCGGGAGCACCGCGACGCACACCTGGATGATGCGCGGGTTGAGGAGCAGCAGCAGGCTGCCGATGACGCCGCAGGCCAGCACCGCCATGATGACGGCCAGCATGGGCACGTTGATTTTGAGATAGCGGAACCCCAGCGGGAAGGTGGCGAAGACCAGCAGGGACAGCGAAATGATCGCGGTGAGTTTCTCGATCGCGATGACCGTGGCGCATTTGATGGGCTCGCGCGTGTAACGGGACGATTCAATCAGGCGCACACCGTCGAGCCCCATGGTGCCGGGCGTGACCAGTCCGGCCGCACGGCCCAGAAACCACTGGTAGGCCATGAGGCCAAAGGGCATGTGCAGCCCCTGGCCGCGCAGCAGCAGTTTCCACCGGATGATGCCGCACAGGATGCCGACGCACTTCACCGCGGTGGCGCAGGCCATCCAGAAGATGAACACGCCCCAGCCCGTGCCGCTGACCTTGCGCATCTCCTGAAGCACGTCCACCACGCGCACCCCGCCAAAAAGCCCCTCGCTGAAGCCCAGCAGGTCGGGCCGGAATATGAGCGTGAACAGCGCCCCCACCATGCCGAACTTGAAGATGAAAAGGACCAGTTTTTTCTTGCTCATCGCGGTGGACCTTGGTGTGTGTCAAAAAGCACGTTGCCGTTCTCCTGAATAGGGGCCAATCGTCATTATACCCAAGGAGCCCGCCAAAGGGGACATCCTCCCCCCCGGGAAAGAACGTGGGGCCGGAGGCCGACGGTTCGCGATGGCCCTTAGGGCGCCCCGCAACTTGCACCGGGGGGCGCGCAAACGGGATGATGGTTGACCGTGACCGTATGCAACACTTTGGAGACGCAGCCCATGTCATGCAGAGCACTGGTGTGTTTGGCCGTACTTGCGGCCGGTCTTGCCGCGGCGGAGGATCGGGTTGTCGCCGACTTTGAGGGGGCCGACCATGCCGGGTGGGCCGTGGAGGGCAAGGCCTTCGGCAAGGCCCCGGCGAAGGGCACCCTGCCGGACCAGATGGCCGTGGGCGGCTTTGAGGGCGCGGGCCTGGCCAGTTCCTACCACGGCGGCGACGGCGCGAAGGGCAAAATAACCTCGTCCGAATTCACGATCGACAAGCCCTGGATTAACCTGCTCGTGGGCGGCGGCGCCTTTTCGGGAGAGGCCTGCGTGAACCTGCTGGTGGACGGCGCCATCGCGCGCACGGCCACGGGCTCGAACAGCGAACGGCTCGACTGGGTGAGTTGGGACACGGCCGCTTTGCAGGGCAAGACGGCGCGCATTGAAATCGTCGACAACCGCGCGGGCGGATGGGGGCACATTGCCGTGGACCAAATCACGCTTTCAGACACGCAAAAGGCGCTTCCGATTGTCACAGACGAGGCCTACAACGAAACCTGGCGACCCCAGTTCCATTTCTCGCCGCGACGCAACTGGACCAACGACCCGAACGGCATGGTGTTCTACAAGGGCGAATACCACCTGTTCTTCCAGCACAACCCCTGGGGCGTCAACTGGGGCAACATGAGTTGGGGCCACGCCATCAGCCGCGACCTGGTGCACTGGGAGGAACTGCCCATCGCCATGTTCCCCGACGGGCACGGCACCTGCTTCTCCGGCAGCGCCGTGGTGGACTGGGACAACACGGCGGGGCTGCAGGTGGGCGAAGAGAAGACGCTGGTGGCGCTGTACACCGGCGCGCCGGTGCCCGAAAAGAAGGGCGGTCCCAAGTTCACCCAGTGCCTTGCCTACAGCAACGACCGGGGCCGCACCTGGAAACGGCTGCCGGAAAACCCGGTGCTGGAGCACATCGTCGGCGGCAACCGCGACCCGCGCGTGTTCTGGCACGCCGCATCGAAGCAGTGGGTCATGGCGCTCTACCTCGACAAGACGGACTTCGCGATCTTCGGGTCGCCCAACCTCAAGCAGTGGAAGAAGCTGTGCGACGTGTCCATGCCGGGCTGCGGCGAGTGCCCCGACTTCTTCGAACTGCCGCTGGACGGCAAGAAAGAAGACACGCGCTGGGTCTTCACCAACGCCAACGAAAGCTATCTCGTGGGCCGGTTCGACGGCACGAACTTCACGCCCGAGACGGACGTCATCAAGGGCCACTACGGCGGCAATTACTACGCCGCCCAGACCTACAGCGACATCCCCGCGGAAGACGGGCGGCGCATCCAGATTGGCTGGATGAACGGCGGGACCTACCCGCAGATGCCGTTCAACCAGCAGATGGGCTTCCCCTGCGAGCTGACGCTGCGCGCCACGCCCGACGGCCCGCGCATCTTCCGCAGGCCGGTGCGCGAGATTGAGAACCTGTATCACCGCACCCACGGGCTTCGCGAAGACCATCTCACGCCCGCGAAGAACCCGCTGGAGGGCGTCACCGGCGAACTGTTCGACATCAATCTCGTGCTGCAGCCAAACGGAGCGAAAAGCGTGACGCTCAGCGTGCGCGGTGAAAAGATCGTCTGGACCGCCGACGGCGAGAAACTGACCATGCTCGGCAAGGAAGCGCCGGTGAAACTCGTCAACGGCCGTCTCACGCTGCGCGTGCTGGTGGACCGTACCACCGTGGAAATCTACGCGCAGGACGGCCTCGTCTTCATGGCAAGCTGCTTCCTGCCCGCCCGCGACCGCAACGACCTGGCGCTGGAGGCCGACGGCGGCATGCCGTATATCGTGTCGCTCGACACGCGCGAACTGCGCTCGTCATGGGTCGCCGCGCAAGAGTTGCTCCCCGCCGTGACGCCGCTCTTCGACACGCCGCTGCGCGACCCGAGCGTCTGCGTGGTGGACGGCGAGTATTACATGGTGGGCACCACCGGCGCGCCCACGTGGTGGGTGACCAACGAGGGCATCCGCCTGTGGAAGTCGAAAGACCTGAAGACCTGGGAGCCGCAGGGGCTGGTGTGGTCCTTCGACAAGGACGCGACCTGGCAGAAGGAGCGCGGTGGCAAGCGCGCCTTGTGGGCGCCGGAGATTCATTGCCTCAAGGGGACCTACTGGCTGACCTACTGCATGAACTACGAGGGCACGGGGCTGCTCAAGAGCGTGAGCGGCAAGCCCGAGGGGCCGTACAAGGACGTCAAGACCGACGGCCCGCTGACGGGCAACATCGACGCGTCGCTCTTCCAGGACGATGACGGCACGGTCTATTTCGTCTGGCAGAACGGGATGATCGCGCCCATGAAGGACGACATGAGCGGCCTTGCGGCGGAGCCGAAGCTGCTGGTCCCGGCCAACGCGCCGCAGGTGGGCTTCGAGGGCGCGTTCATCTTCAAGGCCGACGGCAAGTACCACCTGTGCTGCGCCGACTACATCAACGGCGACTACCACTGCATGAGCGCCACATCGGACAGCCTCATGGGTCCCTATGGCGACCGCTACTGCGCCGTGCCCCACGGCGGCCACAACATGTTCTTCCGCGATTTCGAGGGCAAATGGTGGAGCACAATTTTCGGCAGCGACCCCAGCGCGCCGATTCACGAGCAGGCGGGCCTGGTGCGCGTGACCCTCGCGCCCGACGGCCGCATTGCGCCGCTCAATCCGGGACCGGAACAGCCGAAGCCGTAGGGTGCGCACCGGCACTCCTGCCGGCCTGAGCGCAGCGCGGCACAGTGAAAGACCGTGTTTCCACACGGCGCGTGAATGGGATAAGATCCCGTGGGGCGTTCGGGTTGACAAGACCCGGCGCGATCCGGTTCGAGCGGGCGCCCCGCAGCC
>CAIUWO010000843.1 GCA_903902895.1 Candidatus Hydrogenedentota bacterium
CGAAGGGGGCCAACAGAACGACTTCTTTAACACCCGAAATCCGCGTGCATGATGATCAGATAGGGTTTTCCCGCACAAAATGGAAGAGGGGCGGAGCACAAACCGGAATATGAGGAAAGAGGATTGCAGAGGGGAAAAATGGTGGGCGATACTGGACTCGAACCAGTGACCTCCGCCGTGTGAAGGGTTCTAAACTGTGCGTAAAACTGTTGCAAGTGCTTGAGCCACATGGACAAGCGACGATAATAATATAACATGAATTTGACCCGATTGCAACGATTTTTGGTCAGATTTTCGGGGTATTTGGGTCAATGACCCGGTACGGTTCGCGCACCGCCTCTTTCAACTCTTCCCATGCCTTGAGCACGGCGCGGCAATGTTCAGTCATTTGCACCGCGGGCGCACCGTACATCCGCATTTCTTCGGCCATGGGGTCATCATCGTTATCAAAATCATCGTCCGCATCGTCCGCGCCCGGAGCCGCGATGCCATAGCGACGGAGCATGGCGGCGATGCGCTTCTCAAACAGCGCCATCAGTTCGGGCGTGGCCTTGCGCGCCACGATATTTGAATAGTCGATGCCCCACTTATTCTTTGGCTGACTTATCCGGAACACGGTTTCATTATCCATGAACGAGGCATGTGCGGCAGGGAAGTCGCGGCCAGCCACAAACATCTGGAGTCTGTTAGTTACCCACACATAGGGTCCGGGCTGGAACGGATACGGCAGTTTCCTCAACCTGTCTAATAGCGTTTCTTCAGCTGGGGGCAGGGCTGAAGCGGCCCCCGACCCACCATTTGGGACTGCACCGTCAGTCGCGCCAAACGACAAGACCGTCTGCGCCGGCATCGGTTCGCCAGCGGGGACCACCCCCCGCATGCCTCTCGGTCGAATGGCGCGCATCAGAAGGGCATCTCCGCTTCCCGGTTGCGGGTCAATGCTGTCTCGGGCGGGTTCATCAAGGTTATGGTGTAGAGCTTGCGCTTGGCATGGCTGTTCCGGGCGTCGGTGACAGCCACATCGAAACCGGCATCGCGGAGCACCTTATCATCGTTTGACAGGCGGCAGGAGAGAACGTTCGGGCTCTTGTGCGGAAAGTTGATGGAGAACCGCCTGGCGGCGACGGACAGGGCGGTCAGCAGTTGCCCGGAGGACAGGGGATTGGTCTTGAAAGTGGATGAGAATGTGACTTGGTAATCTGTGGCGAACTGGTCCAGCGCTCCACGTCCAGGTATTTTTTCGGGTGTCTTTCCATCAATGTCGCTGGCCGTGGCATACGCCCGAAAAAGCGCGTGCAACGCAGCGGCTATGGGGTTGCTGCACTGGGCCAGGTCGGCAGAATCAGCGTTCAGTGACTTTATGAGCTCCAGGAATTCGGGGTGAATGGCGTCCGGCAAAGAACTGGTTTCCGGGGTTACATCCATGCCGTCTTCGTAGATGATGGCGGTCAGATACATAAGCGCCAGATAGTCGTTGCAGCGGCTCTTGCCGTGCCCGGGCAAGGCGCTGGATATCTGCTGCATAACTCGGCTCAGCGCGCCATGGTAACTCATTTCGCACAGGGCCAGTTGGGTCGCCTTGAATATTCCGGACAGGAGGATGTTGCGTTCGCGCCGCACGGCACCGATGGCGTCACTCTCAACAAAGGAGGTCACGTCGGGCGGCAGTTCAAAATTCACCGTGAAAGTCCGGGATAACACCTCGCCTTTCGCAACCAGCGGCTCTATGCCGGTGGTATTGATCAGGCAGTTGGCGCGCTCTATGACGGTTTCGGATTCAGTCCCAGCCTTTCGTTTCTCCTTCGATATGCCGGTGATGGTGGTAACGAGGAAGTTCATCATAGCCTCGTCCTGCTGTTCACTCTCGATATTGTCAAGGAAAACAAGAGGGTTGCGGGCACCATCGGAGTAGTTGGCCGCAGCCGTGCCGGTCTTGTGTTGCGGTTCTCCGTAGATGAGTGTGCCGATGAGTTTTGCCGCGGTGGTCTTGCCGCTGCCGGCGCGACCCTCAAATCTGGTCATGGGCCGGGTCCCGGCAAAGTCAATGAGCAGAAAGGCACGCAGCCATTGGGACACCAGCAATTTTCCGTTGTCATCGCAGGTCAGTTGGTTGCAGATGCGCGCGGCGAAGGTGTCATTAGCTTCCTGCAGGTCCACGTCGGGCATGTACTCTATGGGTAGCAGCTTGGGCGACCCGTCGAGGATTATTCCGTCGCTGTTGTTCCCGTTGATCTGGACCTCGATACCGTCAGGGGATATTTTCAGTATCTCATCACGCGAATTGTGCAGGTGAAACCAGATGGTATAGGCGGCCAAGTCGGTGTGCAGCCATGAAAAACGCTCGCGGACCTTGCCGGACGAAAAGACCAGGGACGCGAGTGTGTCAAAAAATTCACGACCGCCAGTTGTGGCGATGGAAATGCCGGTCTGCCCCTGCACAAAGGCTTTCCACTCGCGGGACCGGCCCCTGCCGCTGCTTTCCACCCAGTAGGATGTCGCGCCAAGATTCAGGAAGGGTTCTTTTTCGGGGGTAAAGTAGGGCTGGGCCCCCTGTTCGAGTAAATGTTGAAACCATACCTGGGCGGCGGCGGCATGGTCGTTCTTGGTGCTCATTAGCGTGGCCATGATGAGGCCGCGCGCGGTGGCAGGCCCCGCATACCCGGACTGAATGGCGGCGCTTCCATCCGCAAGGCCGTCTTTGAGTGCTTGTATAGACTCGTTGTGCCGGCGGCGAGCCAGCGCGGTGTTGGCCGCCTTGAGCTGTATTTTCAGCACGGGACTGGACAAGCCAGCCGTAGGGTGGCAGCGCTTGCAGGTGGCGACAATCTGGCCGAGATACATAGCCTGGTCGACGGCCGACAAATGGGCAATCTCGCCTATGAGGGTTTTGACGGTTCCGGACAGGGACGCGCCGATCCGCGCCGCGCCAATGGCGTTGTCTATGAAGTACTGCAGCGGGCTTTTGGACTCAGGGAACAGCGCTTCAAACGCCTCGCGCGTGCCGCCAGCGGCGAACCATGAGGCCACGTCCTGCTTGGCTGCCTCGGCCAGCGCGTCGGCCTCCTGCTTTTCCGCATCTGTGCGGCCCTCCAGGAGGCGTTTGCGTTCGGCGGGTTCGTCGCCGGGTCGGATTCCGAAACGCTCGTACAGGGCAGTTCTGGCGGAAATTTGGGCATCAGAAAGCGGAACGACCACAACGCGGGCCTCGACACCACGGCCAACAAGGGTTCGGGCTGTCGCCAGCGCGGCATTAAACCCGATTCCGGACAGTTCGTTGTCCATGGCCAAATAGACAGGCACGCCGCGCAGCCGGTCCGCGAGCGGGTCAAGTTCGCCATCTTTGAAGTGGACGGTGACGGGGGATAGGGACGGTACTCCGGCCTGCATAAGGGCTATGCAGTCGGTGATGCCCTCGGTGATGGCGACGTAGGGCGGGGGAGGCGAACCGAGCAGCACGTCCTCGTTGAACAGGACGTTTCGGACATGACGCGAAATGCAGGCGTGCTTGCCGCCGGGGGCGTAAACGGGCAGCTTCTTGTATTTGGCGTGCTCGTAGGGGGATGCCTCGGACCATGGCGTGCGCCGGCCAATCATGAAACTGACTTGACCACGCGCCCAGTAGGGGAATATCAAGCGCCCCTTGAAGAAAGGAAAGAGGCCGTCCTGGCCCGTAACGCTGAACGCGCCGGTATGAGCTATGGTCGCCTCATCATGCCCTTTGGCGGTCAAGTATGCGACGGGCTTGCCGTTCGGGTCGGCATAGCCGATGCGCAAGGCGTGCAGCGTCTCATCGGTGATGGACCAGTTGGCGCGCACCCATTCAAGAACCCGAGCGTTCTCCGGTGCGAACAACGCATCGTGGTAGTAGGCGGCCAGGTCAGTCAGCACGCCGAAGACTGCGTCCTTTTCCGCCCTCGAACTTTCAATGCGCTGCCGTTCGTCGTCGGTCTTGCCAAACAGACCAAGCGGTTCCAGGCCAATTTGCGCGGCAAGCCAATCTCGGGCGGAACGGTGGGCCGAGCCCATCTTGGCGCCTGAGGCGGCGCGCGAAACTTGTCCGGACTGGACAAACTCGACCAAATGCAGGATGTCCCCTCCAATGCCGCAGCCGAAGCAGTACCACATTTGCGTGGTCTTGGAGACGTGAAGCGATTTCTTGCTTGCGCTGGCGTGATTGGGACAGGAACAGGCCAGCGTATCACCGCCGTCCACGGTAATGCGCCCGGGCAACAGCAGCTTGGCAATGGCGGTTATGTCCTGAGCTGTTACCTTCTCGTAATACTCAGCGGACGACGTGGGCATGCTCAAATCCCCTTGACGCGACGGTTACAACGTTGATGACTAATTTAGAGTCCGGTGCTCAAAAACGTGCGGCGCTTGGCGCTTTCGACTTTCTCAGCCGCATTTTTAATCCCCCATCCGTCGCCCAGCACAATCGCGCATTTTCGCGCCCGGGTGACGGCGGTATAGAGCCAATTTCGGTGCAGCATGAACGAATGAGCCTTGTGGCAAACGACAACGACACAGGGGTATTCCGATCCCTGCGCCTTGTGCGCGGTCATGGCATAGGCCAGTTGCAGGCGCTTGACCTCGTCACTGCCGTGCTTGAACGCGTGCCAGACCCCGTCAAACTCGAAGGTCAGTTCCTTGCCCGAGTCATCCACACAGATTCCCGACGCGCCGTTCATGAGCCCCGTCTTATAGTCATTCTTGGTCTGGATGACCTTGTCACCGGGCAGGATGGAGGGACGGCGCTTGCCAACGGGCGGTTCCACAATCACGCCGCGGGCCGCTTGAAAGATGCGCTGGAGCATGACGTTGAGCGCCACGGTGCCAATGGGCCCGACGTGGGTCGGGGTCAACACCTGCACGTCGCGCAGCGCGTCGAAGGGATGAAACTGGCCCTGCGTGTCCGTCCAGCCAAGCCGTGCCCATGCGTTGGTTCGGAATGCCTCGTCCAGCCACGCGGCCACGTCGTTGGTTGTTGCCAAATTGGCGACCCGGTACCAGACGCCCTTTTCGGTGTCGGGCGCCACGCGGCCGGACAGCAGCTCGATGGAGTTCCGTTTCAACGTGCCCGCCTGGCGCATGACCTGGGTCAGTTCGGTAGACGGGCACATCTTCTGGGCGAGGGCATCGCGCAGGACATTCCCGGCGCCGACAGGAGGCAACTGATTATGGTCACCGACCAGCACCACGCGCGTGCGAGCCTGGTCCACGGCAGAGAACAGACGGCAGGCCAGCGAGGTGTCCATCATCGACACTTCATCGACAATCAGCAAGTCGGCGTCGAGGGGGTTGTCCGCGTTCATAGCCCAGTCTTTACCGTCGAATCCAAGCATCCGGTGGATGGTCGCGGCAGGGCCAGCCTCCAACTCTTCCAACCGCTTTGCGGCCTTGCCGGTGGGGGCACACAGCAGAACTTTTTGCCCATGTTCCGCTCCGCTATTAGCCAGGTGGGCTATCAGATAACTTTTCCCCGTGCCTGCCCCGCCCGTAATAATACTTACGGCTGATTTTCGCACCATCGACCATGCCGCCATCTGATCCTCGTTCAAATCAGCAACTTCATCGGCATATTCCAAGTATGCCTCCGACTCATCCGTATAGCGCAAAAACGCCGCCAGGAACTTCTCTTCGGCCAACATTACGGGCAGGGCAATCAGGTCCACGGCCCATTCCTCGGGGGTGTACGACACCAGCGCACCACGCGTGACCAGCTCGTACAGTTCGCGTTCTATAGTCGCCTTGCTGTCCAATTCGTCCATGGCCAGCAGCAGGTTCGCCTCATGGATAAGTTCGCGGCTCATGGTGCAGGTGTGCCCCTGATCCAGCGCTTCGCGGACGGTGTGGATGATGCCGGCACGGATGCGGCTTGGTAACGTCTTACTGGCACCGGTCTGACGGGCGACATGGTCCAGCCGGGAGAATCCGAAGTCCGGGACGTGGCCAAGCAGGACGTATGGGTCAACCTGAATGATGGCCTTGGCACCGTTGCCCAGCGCTTCGATCAGCTTCTCAATCTGGTGGAACGTGAGGCCCAACCCGGCCAACCATGAACGTGTGGCGATGGTGTGCTGTTCGGTGCGCCAGTGATGACGGATGGCCATGATGACGGACTCTTGAACGCCAGCGACCGCGGCCATTTCGGAGGTGCGGGTGTCGAGGGCCGTATCCCAGTCGGCGGCGAAATTATGGGCCAGTCTCCGCGCCTTGACCGGGCCAATGTGCTTAATCTCGGGGCACTTCTCCAAGTAGGCGGCGATGCCCTGGGCGTCCATGGTCTGCAAGGGGGCCACGCCGGAGACTTTGAACTGGCGGCCAAACTTGGGATGCTGGTCAAAAACACCCTGGAGCGTGACCCGCTGGTTGACTTGGGCGAAGAGGTTGCCCGAGAAGCTGAACTCCTGGCCGTGCTGGTCGTCGCGCAAACGGCCGGATGACCAGGTGGACCCGGCATGGTAGACGCGGGTGATGGTGCCGGAGATTTCGGTTTGGGTGGCCATGCTATTTCCCCAGCTCCTTTTCCCGCGCCGCATTGACAGCCGCAAGCGCGGACGAAGCTGACAGCATGGCGGTAATGTTCCCATCCTCGCGGCGCAGGCAGTCCCACTGGCTATCTGTTTCATCGTAGGACAAGTGCCAGTGAGCGCCGAGGGACTTCATGCCCGCCAACACAGCCCCTTCGTCTGCTGTTCCGTTCTCATGGGCTTCATGCTTGGCATGCTCGAAAGCAATGAGAGCCGCATCCATTCTTTCCACCGTGTCTTTGTTCAGGCTCATGTAATAGTGGCGGTCTATGTTGCGCAGTACGGCTTCCATGGCGTTTGCCGCGTCCCGGATGTTCATGGGGTATCCCTCCTTTTTCTTGGCGGTTTCCAGTGGCCGTCAGGATTGACGGCCACTGGAAAGGTTGAATTGTTTTTAGCCGTAGCCGGAGCCGTCGCCGGAGCCGTAGCCGTCGCCGGAGCCGTAGCCGTAGCCGTCGCCGGAGCCGTCGCCGGAGCCGGAGCCGTAGCCGGAGCCGTAGCCGTCGCCGGAGCCGTAGCCGTAGCCGGAGCCGTTTATGCCCGCCATGACGGCACGCTTTCAATGTTCGCGCGCGCCTCCGGAGTCGTCTCGATAACCTCGATAACCCCGCGCACCGTCACGCTGATGGGAACGCCGAACTTGCAGGAGCTGGGATTCTTGACCCCCTCGGTGGCAAGCTGGGACAGGCTGGCCGCGCCCGACCAGTACCACAGCCGGATGGCTCCGCTCAGCACGGCTTCCTCGCCGGTACGACTTTCCAGCGTCCCGGCAAACACACCGGCGTTCTGCGTCCTGACAACCACCCAGGACTTTCCAATTTCATTTTCGTCGTTCATGTCTCATCCACCTTTCCATGTTCTTCATTTTCTTCCTGCCCGTGCCGAGCGCGCCCACATAAGCGCGCCCGACACGGGGCGTGAAGAGAGACAAAGCTACTTGCCCGCCTTGGACCAACTCTTGGGCTCGGGCTTGGCGTCCACGGCCCGCTGCCAGTATTCGTCCACGTCGAGGCGAAAGAAATTACAGGCGCCGCGCGCTTCGGTTTCGCAATACTGGTCAAAGTCACTGGAATTACCCATGCTTTTGAGGCGGCTGACAACCACCTTGACCGAGTCGAGGTACAAATTGTCGAGCGGGCGGGCGGAGTTCAGGCAGGCTTTGTCAACGTTCTTCCAGAAGTCGTGATTACCGCAGAGGTCATGACCGTGCCTGTGCGAAGTGCCGCCGATGTCGGCGAGCGCGACGATTTTGGCCACGTCCATTTGGGGCAGCGTGTCGGGCTGATTGCACATGCCGTCGAGTGTCTGGTAGATGTCGACGACCGCCATCCGCCAGCGCAGTTTGTCGAGTTTGGCGCGCTTTTCCGTCAACGACTGCGCAACGTTCTTGCCGTCCGTGTCTTTGGTCGCGGCCTTCTTGCCGGAAGCGCCGGAAGGTCCGGTGCTCATCCACTGGACCTTGCCGCCGAGATTGTCGAGTTTGACGGTGGGAACCGCGCCGGGGGCGCCCTTTTTGCACTTGTCGTAGTCGTAGTACATACCGGTTGTGCCCATCCACGGCGCGGGCTTGTCACCATAGGCGAGCAGGACAACCAGATTGGGATGCTGCGCGTTCAACTCAACGATGCGCGCCTTCTGCGCCGCGCCCATCTTGGCGTCGTAACACTGGCCGTCAAGGCAGGTGTTACCCTGGGCAGCCTGCGCGGCACGATCCGTGTCGCAATCGTCATCCTCATAATCATCGTCTGCGCCGCTCATGTCCGCCTCGGTCCACAGTTCGGGCTGGCAACTGGCGCGCTTTGGGCATTTGACGCAGGGATGCGCACCGTCCGACAGGGAGAACAATGCCCTGTCCAAGGACCGGGTCAGCTTGCCGATGATGGTTTTCAGCAGGCTCAAACTCGGGCTGGTGTAGTAGTCGCTGGACTGGTCGTCCAGATAAGCCAGCAGCCGATCCTGCGTCTCGGGCGGAAGCGCGGCAACACGGCCAAGCAGCGCCGCGCCCCACTTGGAAGCCCAATGGTCGAAATCGTTCAACGCCTGCCGCCAAAGCGGGGTAAGCATGGCCAGTTGGACTCTGCGCGCCGCAGTGGCACGACTGATGCCCATGTGGGCGGCGGCATCATCCAGTGTCCATTCGGGCCGAATCCCGAGCCATGCCTGAATGGTGTCGGCCTCTTCGATGGGCTCCAGGTTCTTGCGGCGCGCGTTTTCGGCCATGGCAATCTCGAACGCCTGTTCGTCGGTCAGTTCGTAGACCTCGCAGTAGACAGCGCGGACCTTCTTGCTCAGGCCGATAGCGCGGCAGCGGCGCTCTCCGGCGACAATCTGGTACCTGTCCGGAATATCGGCCAGGGGGCGGACAACGACACGCTGGAAGTTGCTGCCGACACGCTCGATGCTGTCACGAAGCGCACACAGGTCGGCATCATCCTTGTCGCGCTTGCACCAGCGGCGCTTGTTCCACGGGTTTGGCTCCAGCTGGTCGACCGGAATGGTCACGCAGAGCCTTTCTTTCACTGCTTCGGTCATGGTCTTGGTCCCTTTCGTTGTTGGTTCTTTACCCATTCGGTCAGCCAGCCCTCAGTCCAGCGGGCGGCCGCCTGGCGGTCACCGGCCCAGATGACCGGGACGCCGAAATCAATTTCAATAGCGTGGACAGTGCCTTCAAGGGCGGTAACCGCGGCACCGCCGGCATAGGCGTGGTCCAGCAAGTCGCGCCAATTTGCCTCGACGAGCACGACGGCGCGGTCCATGCGCCCCAGCCGCTGGAGTTCGGCGTAGAATCGCCTTCGATTCTTAATCACCGTGTTGTAGAAGTCAGCCATGGATTTGCGCTCCACGGCGATCCGCGACTCGCACCCGACCACGGAATAATCTCCGCTGTCGAGCTTCACCCGGGCCGTGGTCCCGCGCAGGAACGTGTAAGGTTCCTGCTCGCGCGTGTCCACGGCTATGGTCATAGGGGCTGTCAGTTGGGTGGGCAATGTCAGTCGTCCATGTTTTCGGCGTCGGCCAGGGAGGCGGCGCGCTTGAAGGGTTTTCTTTCGCCCGTGGCGCAGGCAGTGCATGTGTCGTCGCCCTTGGCGAAAGCGCGGTAGCCCTTGGCTTCCCCGCACTTCGTGCAGATTTTCATGTTGGTGGCGGGGGGCGGTGTGACGACGTGGCGGCCGGGCCCGGCCGGCTTGGCGGGCTTGCCGGTCGGCTTCTTGCCGCGCCAGGGATGCTTCGGCTCCGGCTTCCAGGAGACAAGTTCCGCGGTCTGCTTGGGCGGTGCCGGCAATGCCGGCGCGTCTTTATCCATCAGGCGCTTGGCTTCGTCGGCGCGGCCGGCGAAGATGGCGAGTACAGCCAGACCCGGGCGCAGGCCCAGGCCGCGTTCCTCGCACAGCGCAATCACTTCATCGTCCAGTTTTTGCTCTTCCATAGTGCCCCCTAGAACGGGATGTTCGCGCCGGAGGCGTCGGTGCCGGTGGGCGCCTGGGCCACAGCGGCCAGTTCCAACTTCCGGTTCAGGTAGCAGTTCTTGTTCTCGCCTTTGGTGACAACGGTCACTTCAAGGCACACGTCGAGCAGCTTGCCAAGGTTCGCCTCCAACTCGCTGACGCGCTCCAGGTCCAAGCCGGCCGTGTGCAGGTCCTGCTTCAGGTACTTGATCTGGTCGCCGGCCATGATGACGTTGTTGCGGAAGATGCGGCGGTTGGTGTGCGGGCCGGCCAAGATGACCAGTTCCCACTTGAGCATGGGGTTGCCGGACTTCTTGCTGACGGCCAAGGTGGCGCGCTGCACCTTGACCTGGTACTTGCCGTCGGGCACGTCTTCGCGTTCTTCGCGCTCTTTGGGCGCGCCGGCGAACTGCTCGTCGTACTGGGACAAATCGGGAATGCCGGTCCCGGTGCCGGGGAGGGTGTCACTGTCGTTCGGGATGTCGAAGCTCATGGTCTACTTATCCTTTTTGGTTGTGGCCGCCGGGGCGGTCGTGTTTGCGGGTTCTGGGGTGGGAACGGTTTGCGCCGCCGGGATATCAGGGGTTTTCGCGGGCGGCGAAGCCGTTGCGGGTGCCGTCCCGGTCATCGCGGCCACCAGGGCCGCCCAGTCCATCGGCAGCGTCTCGGGGAGCAGCCCGGTGCGGTCGCCCGCCTCATAGTCCAGGCTGGGCTTGGTACGGAGCACACGATTGATGCAGGGGAGTCCCGCTTCGTCCGTGCCTTCCTCCACGTCGCAGTACAAAATGGCGTCGGCCATGCCGAGCAGGATGCCGCGGGCACCGCCGGTCAGCGTGGGCAACACCTTGTCGCGTTCACCCGTGCGCGTCTTGACCTTTTCGGTCTTGCTGTGGGAAATGAGCACCAGGCCCATGCTGCTGGCCGCAACCTTGGTCACCACGCGCCGGAACTCGTTGTTGCAGAGCGTGTAACCCTTCTTGTCTTTGAGGTCGTCCAAGTGCGTGATGTTGTTCTGCCGGCAAATCCACTCGCCGCAGTAGCGAAATGCATTGTCGGCGGTGTCCCAGACGTTGGTCTTGAACGCGTGCTGCTGGTCGCGCAACGCCGCGGCCATTTCCAGCGTTTCTTCCCAACTGGTGATGGGAACCTGGTGCGTGGTCAGGCTGTTAAGGCCGGGCTCGAAAGCCCAGAAAACAGCCCCGTCGGCATGACTGGCCAGGGTGGACTTGCCGATCTTCGGTGCCCCGAAGATGAGCAGTGTGAGGCTTTCCATCTTGCGCTTGGGCAAGGTGGGAGCGGTGGGCAGGGTGATAGGCATGGCGGTCCCTTTCTTTTCCTCAGTCAGAGGGTTGTGAACAGAAAATTAGAACGGCAGTGTCTCGGTAGGCTCGGCGTCGACGCCCAATTCGGTGTGCGCCGGCCGGAACTCGTACATGTTGTCGCGGATGTTCGGGTTGCCGTAGCTGGAGCAGAGCGGCCAGTAGGGGCACGGGCGGCCCCAGTGGAAACAGTGGTTCCTATTCCGGATAAAGCCCTTGCCGTTGGGCCGGGCCGAGGCTGCCAGCCAACTCTTGGTCATTTCCCAGAGGTCGGACTGCACTTCGGAAAGCGCCTGCTGGTCGACCAGGATGGTCTCTCGGTGGAATGCGCCGGGCTGGGCATACCATTCGTCCAGCCGTGCGGCGAATTCCTCGTCGGTCTCGGGAAGCTGGCGCTTGAGGCTGCTCTTCCCGGATTTATTCTTGGCCTGCGCCTCGGCCAGTTTCTCGGCATATTCCTCTTCGGTCCAGCCAGCTTTCTGGCGCAGACGGGCCTTGGCCAGCACGTTGTAGACGACCTGGGTAACCGGCCGTTCCAGCGCGCGGCCGACGTAGAACGAATACAGCATGATTTGGGTGTCGCACCACAGCTTTTCGAGGTAGGCACCGTCAATCAGGGCCGCCGTCTTGTGCTCCATGACCGCCACCGCCGCGTCCGCTTTCATTTCCAGGATGCCGTCCACCTTGCCGGCAATGGTGAAGGTGCGGCTGGGCTGGCCGGTCTCGGGGTTGATGATTTCGTCCTGAAACTTGGCTTCGACCATCAGGACGCGGAAGGGCTCGACAGCCCGCGGATACCGGCGGATGTAGCCGCGCATCATGGCAGACAGCAGATGCCAGTCGGCGCGCTGCTCGGCGTCAAAACTCCGGTCGGAGAACAGGCCGTCAATATGGGCCTGCATGGCAAATGACCGAGGTACGGAATCGTCAAAGATGCCCGCGTGCCACTTTTCCAGGCAGCCGTGGGTAGCATCACCGAAGCGCAGCGCCGCGGCGTCCCGCTGGATGGGCGCGATTTCCTCGACGTAGCGCAGACGCGCCTTCTCCCGGCAGTCCCGGAACATAGACCACATGCTGTACGTGGTGACCATGCGGTCCGGCGTGGCCGCTGGCGCGGCGAGTGGCGCCTCTAAATTATCCGTCCTGTCCATCCTGTCCATCCTGTCCATCCTGTCCCTTTCTTGAGCGCTAAGCGCTCAGCCGATGCCCTGGCGGCGCAGGTTTTCCCGCGCCTCGTCCAACTGTTTCTTGCGCTTTTCCGGAGACACGCGCTTGCGCAGCACGGTGGGCCTGCCAGCATGGCGCCCCTCCGCACCGGCGCTTTGGGCGGCGGCAACGGACTCCAGAAACTCGTTCAGGTCCGCGCGGCGGACGATAAACGTCTTGCCGAGTCGCGAGTAGTTGAGTGTCACGCCGTTGATGCCGCTTGTGCACCAATACCAAAGCCGCATGCGGGTAATCTTTTGCCCGGCGATGGTGATACTGTCCGCCGCCTGCTGCAGCGTCATGCTGTCGGCCAGCCAGTCGTCTTTAGTGCCCTTTTCGTCCATGTCAGCCACCCAGTGCTTTCCATGCAATTACCGCGCCGACCAGCGCGCCGACGAACAGCGTGACAAGGAACTCATAGACCCACCCGTCGTTGTAGCCCGTGCGCTGGACCACGGCACCAACCGCCGATTCCAGGCTGTCGTGCGACGAAACGCCGGTCACGTCGCCGCCCAGGTGGTAGGCGACGGACGCGCCGGTCTCGCCGGCCTCGATGAGGATTCGCTTGATTTCCATGCTCAGTGTCTCCCGATGGTTGCGTTCAGAATTGCGATGACGGCCAGCGTCATGAGGACGCCCAGCGCCGCGCCGATGGCAAGGTCGATAACGTCTTTTGGCTTGGCGTGCTTCACAGGTCAGCCTCGGATGCCGCGCTCGACGCGGCATTCTCAGCATCACGTTCGAGTTCAAGCTCGCGCGAGCGCGCTTTCAAATCGTGCTCCGCCTGGGCAATCTGTTCGGCGGTGGGCTCGTGCGGCGCCCCATCCCCGGCGGCGCGGATGGCCCGAATGACCGCGTCGGAGCCCATGAGGAACACGTCGAAGTTCTCGACGGCCCGGGTGAAGTTTCGGGTGCGCATATCGCCAACCGCCACGCCGTCCGGGTCAAACACGCAGAAGGTCTGCGTGGTGCCGCTCAGGCGGAGACGCAACTTGCTCCTTTTGTGCAGTTTGTTCAGCAGGGCTATCGGGTCGATTTGCGCGGCGGCCGGCACGGTGTTGCGTGGTCTCATGGTGAAAATCCCTTTCGTTGGTGCTTCTGGTTGTCAACTATCGGCCGTCACCTACCTGCCCGGCCCCCGGATGCCGTCCGGTACCGGCGGCGGTGCGTAAATGAGCCGGGCAGCCTCGCAGATATTTCGGGAGTAGGTTTCCTGGGCTGCGTTGCAAAGACAGAGGATGTCCCAGGCGTGGTGCGAGTCGTAGGCGCGGCGGAGCAGGTGCGCCGCCGTGACCAGGGCCTGACTCTGCTCGATAAGGACGCGGGCGCATTCGTCGGCACCCTGGAGTGTCACCGGGTGAGTGCCGAACGGACCTTTGAGCAGGCGAGGGCGAACCGGGGCCGGATAGCAGCCATGCCGCCGGATGGCCGGAAGGACCTCGTCAAAGACCCAAGATTGGAATTTCTCGGCCTCGGGCTTGCGACTCAGGAAGATGAGGCGGTACAAACCCGGCTCGGTGACGGTAAGGACGGTCTGGGAGCCGCCAGGGGTATGCATACTGTGCACACCCTTTTCGCTGTCCTTGAAAGAACGCATGGTGCTGGCGGCATTCTTGATCCCCAGCGCGTCGGCCACGTCCTGGGCAATCCACTCGGGACGCTCAGCCGTGCCGACCATGCGGACAACCGCGCCGGTAAGTGGGAAGGTCATGATGCTGGTGATGGGCATGCCGTTACTCATGGCTTCACCTCGCCCGCGCTTGCGCTCGCGCCCGCATAGTCCGCCAGCACGCGGTCAATGTCCGCCTCGGTCACGCCGTCGCCCGACACGCGGCGCAGCACCAGGCGCGCGTCGAAGCGGTGCCGCTTGCCGACCGTGAGGCACGGAATGGACCCGTCGCCCGCCAGACGCCGGATGTGCGACGGGGTGACCCGCAGCAGCCGGGCGATTTCTTCCGTGGTC
>CAIUWO010000844.1 GCA_903902895.1 Candidatus Hydrogenedentota bacterium
GTCAGCCGCGCCCGCCGTCGCAAGACGGTGGGCGCGGCAATCAATAAAGTTGTTGGGTGGGTGAAACCACCGAATGTTGCTGCATACGATGGGGAGCGGTGGGTTTTACCCACCCTACGATGAAAACCAGCGAAAGGAGACGGCAATGAAGACATCACGCTTGGAAACCGCCCGCCAAATCCGGACATTCCTAAATGTTTCCCTGATCTGCTTCCTGGCGCTGGGCCTCTTCGCCGGCTGCGCGACCCGGAATGATGCGGCCACCCAGGCCCGGACCAAGCTAGGCACTGTTCCCGAGTTCCATCCCGAAATGGGTTTGGGCGCGCTGGTGGGGTATCTGGACCCCAAAGAGCTCCCGGACAGCCTCGCGCTGATTCCCCCGCCACCGGCCCCGGGCTCGACCGCTTATGCGCTCGATGTGGAGATCGCGCAAAACACCTACGCCCTGCGAGGCACACCGCGTTTCGCGCTGGCGGCCTCCGATTTCGATCTGAAACTACCGCACCTTGTCGACACCTTTTCCTGCGCGCTGAACACGCAGGTCACAAAAGAGAATGCCCCCTATCTGTACAACCTGCTGTGCCGATCCTTCAGCGACCTCGGCCTGTCCACCTACGCTGCGAAGAACCACTACAAACGCCCGCGGCCTTTCCAGGAAAACAAACAACCCATCGCGGTTCCGGAAGCGCAGCCCTTCCTCGAAAAGGACCCCTCCTATCCCTCGGGCCACACCGCCATCGGCTGGGGCTTTGCACTCATACTGAGCGAAATAGCGCCGGATCGCGACAATGAAATTCTCGGCCGCGGACGGGCTTTTGGCGAGAGCCGCATCGTGTGCAACCATCACTGGTTCAGCGACGTGGTTTGGGGCCGTTTCATGGGCGCGGCCACCGTGGCGCGGCTGCACGCCGACCCCACCTTCTGCGCGGACATGCAGGCCGCCAAGGCCGAATTTGCGGCGCTGCGCGCCAAAGGCGTCGCACCGGCCGGCGACTGCGCAACGGAGGCCGCGGCCCTCGCCCAGGGATACCAGGCCGAGAGCGTGACCGCGATTGACATTCTTATTGATCCGGACAACACGATGAACGCCCGCGCCGAGGCCGTGAATGCCCGCCTGCGCGCGGTCTTCCCGAAGGGCTACGCGCTCGACGCAGCGCACCGCCCCCACGTCACGCTGATCCAGCGCTTTGTCCGCACGGCAGACCTCGACAAGGTGTATGCCGCCGCCAACAAGGTCCTGGCGGATGCCAAGGCGTCCGACCTCAAGCTGAAGGCGTCCAAGTACTACTACATCCCGGTCGGGGATCTTGGCCTGTCCGGCATTGTTGCGGAGCCGACGCCCGAACTGCTCAAGCTTCAGCAGGAACTGGCGGACGCCGTGGCGCCGTTCACGGTGCCCACCGGCACGGCGGCCGCGTTCGTCACCACGCCCGAAGCGCCCGGCATCATGCAGGCGACGATAGACTACATCGCGGGTTTTGTGCCCGAACACACGGGCGCGAAGTACAGTCCGCACGTCACCACCGGCCTCGCCACCCGGGAGTATCTGGA
>CAIUWO010000845.1 GCA_903902895.1 Candidatus Hydrogenedentota bacterium
GTTGTACATTCCGCCACCATAAGTGGCGTTTCCGCCTGTGATTGTAAATCCGTCCAGTCGGGCGTTGGTGGCGCCGTAGACACAACAACGTGCGCCCCGTCCGTCTATTGTGGTGACGTTGGCACCCAAATCACGCTGCGCGAGGGCTGTTTCGACACCTGCGAATCCGCCGTATATCCGTACCTGGCCTTTCATGGTCAGTACGGGATCGGTGGTGTCCGTGTAGGAGCCCGCCCTGACCCAGACCTGCCCCCCGAAGGCAGCCTTGGCCGCATCGACGCCCGCCTGGAGCGTTTTGAAGGCCGTGTCCCATCTGCTCCCATCCGGTGCGGCGGCTGTCGATGCCGCATCCACACAGAACACTCCCGCGGGAATCAGCGTGCTGTCGAGCAGGATGTTGGCGGTAATCGTGCCGGCAGAAACGTTTCCCGCCGCATCGAGGAACTGCGCATGCACCGTCTTGGGGCCATCGCCGTCGGAAAGGGTCCAGTAGGTCTTCCACCAGTAAGGCTCCCAATCGCTCCAAGAAATCCCATCATTGCTGAACCGCATGCTCTTGACGACTGAAGCGTCACGGGCGGTGGGAGTCAAAGCCACGTCCTGAACCTCAATGGCCTCCACCCCGTCATTGATCAAGAAGGTCCCGGTGGGCGGTGTCACATCCACCGTGAGGGCATAATAACCGGAAGAGCTCCAAGTGCCCGCGCTGTAGCGTTCCTGCACGTAAAGTGTGTGTAGGCCCTCGGCCAGGGGCGAGGCAGGGGTAAACGAGGTCGCGGCCGCGTCCGCGACAAGGTCCCATGTGCCGTCTGTGAACCCGCACCGGTAATATCCCGAGGCGCCACTGCTGCCGGACACCCAGGTCCAGGTGGGCACGGGATTGTTTGTCAGGGCAGAAACGCTCGTGACGATTGGGGGATTGAGCGCCCCATGCTCATAGGCGCCCATGTCTACCCCCGCCCCCTGGGGCCGTGTCATGCCAAGAATGTCCGTCGCCGGCGCGTCGGCCGCCGTGCCCGTGTCGATGCAGGGCGAGCCGGGCGTCAACTGCACGCTATCCGGCGCGTTCCCGAAGAGCGGGTCGGCGTCGATGTTACCCGCGCCCGCGCGACCGCCCTTCACGCATGAATACGTTACCAGGGGTGCGTCCGCGGCCTCGCCCAGGATGCCGGAATGGGCTGGCAGCAGGCTGTCCCAGAAGATGCAGTTGGTCACCAATACCAGTTCGGGACCGGTGCCGTAATAGCGTAGCCCGCTTCCTTCGCCGCCAACATTCTCCGTGAAAGTGCAGTTAGTCACCGTCGCCGGAGAGCCCGCCGGGGTATACAAGAAAATGCCGCCGCCTTCGCCGTTGGCGCTGTTCTGTGTGAAAACGCAGTTTGAAACCGTCGGCGAGGACGAAATGCAGAACATTCCGCCCCCTCGGGCGGAGCCTGTGGTTCCGGCGAGATTGCCCGTAAACGTGCAGCGTGTGACGGTGGACTCGGATTTGTTGCAGTACACGCCCCCGCCATCCGACCTGGACTGGTTACGCGTAAAGGTGCAACTCCCCACGGTTGGCCGTGAATGAGTGCTGTACATTGCGCCGCCATAACCGCTAACGGCGTTCTGCGAGAATATGCAGTTCATCACGATGGGCGAGGCGGAGATGTTATAAATTCCGCCACCGTCGGTGCCCTTGTTGCCCGTGAACAGGCAGTTCATGACCGTCGGCGAGCAACAGATGTTGACCATGCCGGCGCCGGAGTAGGAACTGCCATGTGTGACGGTAAACCCGTCCAGCGTGGCGTTGTTAGCTCCTTTAACACATTGCCGGGTGTCTTGCCCGTCAATGGTTGTTGCGTTGGCTTTCCAGTCACGCTGTCTGCGGTCCGTCTCCGTGCCCGCGAAGCCGCCGTAAAGTGCCACACCCCCCTTCATCGTCAGCACGGGGTCGGTTGTGGCCATATAGGTGCCGGCAGACACCCACAGTTCACCGCCAAGGTCCGTTGACGCTGTATTGACGCCGGATTGGAGGTCGCGGAACGCCGTGGCCCACGAGCGGCCGTCCCATGGGCCAGCCGCGTTATTCAAGTCCACATATAGAATGTTTCGTGAGAAGTGTGCCGTCACCGTTTTGTCTGCGTTCATCACCAGCGCAACGGCTGGCGTTGACGCGGTGACATCCCCCGTCCATCCAGTGAACCGCGCCCCCAGGGGCGAGGCCAGCAATGCCACCTGCTCGCCACGCGCAAAAAAGTGTGTTCCCATTTCGGGAAGCGTGCTTCCCCAGCCAGCGGGAACGGCATTCATGGTAAGCGTGACAATATCTGCCGCCGGCACGACGCCCTCGTAGGCGCCCATGTCGGTACCGGCGCCCGCCGGCCTGACCCGGCCAAGAATATCCAGGGCGGGTGCGCCTGTGGCCGTACCCGTGTCCACGCAGGGAGACCCTTCGCGCAGTTGCGTACTGCTGCCGTCGCCCACGAACAGAGGATCGGCGTCTATGTTGCCTGTGCCCGGAAACCCGCCCTGTATGCAGGACGTGGTCGCCGTCGTTGCCGAAGCGTAATCATCAAGAATCTCCTGTCCCACCGGGGCCGTGTCAGCCCATAAAATGCAGTTCGTCAATGTCGGGAGGGATATCTTGTTCCAATTGCATATTGCCCCTCCGTTGGTCATTGCCACGTTCCGCGTGAAGGTGCAGTTGGTCAGCGCTGGCGAGGAGGAACCGTTGTACATGCCGCCGCCATCTCCGGCGCTGTTCCCGGTGAGCACACAGTTGGTCAGCCTCGGCGAGGAGGAGGATGCGCTGTACATGCCACCACCGTAACTGGAGGCCGAGTTCAGCGAAAAGATGCAGTTCTCAACCACAGGTGAGGCGGATGAGTTGTACATGCCGGCTCCATAACTGGAGGCCGTGTTCAGTGAAAAGATGCAGTTTTCAACCACCGGTGAGGCGGATGCGTTGTACATGCCGGCTCCGGTCTTGGCCGCCCCATGGGTGACGGTGAACCCGTCAAAAGTCGAGTTGTCGACACCAATGACGCAGCGGCGCGCGTTCTCACCGTCAACGACGGTGGGATTGGCATTCCAGTCACGCTTAGTGCGGGCCACTTCTGCTCCCGCGAACCCTCCGTAGAGTTCCACCCCGATTTTCATGGTCAGCACCGGGTCGGTCGGGGCTGTGTAGGTGCCCGCCTTGGCCCAGACCTCGCCGCCGCCTGCGGCGTAGGCCGCGTCGGTGCCGGCCTGGAGGGTGGGGTAGGCCGTGGCCCAAGTTTGGCCGTCCGGCGTGGCGGCCGTGGAGGCCGCATCGACGCGGAAAATGCCCGCCCCGTGGGCGGGCAGGGCTGCGCAGAGGAGCATGAGGAGTATCGGGGCCAGGCAACGGCAGGCGAAATGTGACGCGTTGCGGTGATACAGTGACGCTGTGTTTGTGGACGTTGGGAAGAAGGGGGAACTGGGGCTTTGCAGGACATTGCGGGAACGGCGGTTTGCGGCTGTCTCTCGAGTGCCCGCGCCTCCCGTCCCGGCTTCGACCTTGCCCCTTCCTCTCATTGACGAATGCCCTTTCGCGATCAAGTCCCCACGGCCGTAAAAATCAACAGGTTGTTCCGCATTTGCTTCGTGTAAGACAGTATATTCTGAGATGGTGAGATTTGCAATATCAATAACGACAAAGTCCAAGAAAATTGAGAGTGGGAATCCCGACGGTTCCCGTAGCGCCCGGCCTTGTGCCGGGCGTGGATACCCGCCTGCGCGGGTATGACGGAGAGGTTGGGGTGGGTGCCGATGGTCCCGGTAGCGCCCGGCCTTGTGCCGGGCGTGGGTACCCGCCTGCGCGGGTATGACGGAACAGTTGGCGGGACGCCTGGGGCGTGGTCAACCCTCCTCTTCGCGCGACCAGTCCTCCCCACGACCACGCACGACGGTGCGGCGCACGGACTGCGGCGTCACGCGCAGGACCACGTAGTTGTAGGCCTGGCCCTCTTTGGCCAGGCGGCCGCTCAGGGGCGCACCGCCGCCCGCGGTGAGGGTGTAGCGCACACCGTCAATGACCGTGCTGGCATAACCGTGGATGTGGGCCATGAACACCTCGTCCACGCCGTGCTTCTGCATGAGCGCGTGGAACGCATCGGCGTTTTTGGTAAACCCGCGGCGCCGCGTGTCGGACACGAAGGTCGCCTCGAAGTAGGCGGGCGGGATGTGCATGAACACGTACCTGTGGCGCACGCCGGGTTTGCCCAGTTCGCGGTCCAGCCAGGCCAGATCGTCGTCACGCACGCTGCCGCGGCCCTTGGTGCAGTTGTTGAATCCCACAAAGCGGCATCCGCCAAAATCGAAGGAAAACCTGTCATCGCCGTAGAGCGCGCGGAATGCCGCAAAATCGCGGCGAACGCCCCGTTCATGGTTTCCGGGCACGCAGAACATGGGGGTCGGGTCGGTGATTTCGAGCAGTTCAACGTGGTTGCGCAGCAGCTCCGTCGGGGAGCCGTGGCGCACAATGTCGCCCGTGTGGAAAATCATCGCGGGTTGCTCGTCCGACGCCCGTTCGTAGATTTCCCGCGCAACCCGGACCACATTGCGCGTGTCGCCCAGCACAACAAAGCGGAAGGTGTCGGCGTCTCCCTCGCGGCGGATCAGGTCGGCGGCCATGACGTCCAACCCGTACTTGGCGCGCAGCGGGCGAAGCCTGCCCATGCCCATCCCGGCAAGGAACCATTGCACCGCGAACAGCGCGGCCAGCGCGGCAACCAGCAGCCCGAGGACAAGCCCCGCGGCCAGCCAGCCCAGTATCCAGCCCAGGGCCGCCAGTGCAAAAATGATCAACAGCCACAGCACTTTTTTCTTTCGCATGCCTTGCTCCCGATGTCGGATTATGCGCCGGTCTTGCCGGCGTTACTAACGGCGCGCTCCCGCGCCTCGCTGGCGCCGTCCCGGTCGCCTGCCCGGTCGAGCGCGTCGGCCAGGCGCTGCCACGGGTTGACCGCCTCCGGATGCTTCTCCGCGATGGCGCGCCACTCCGCCGCGCGCGCGGCAGCGTCGCCGCGCGCCGCATGGATCGCGTCTATGCGCTCGGAGCACCTCGGCGACTCGGGCAGGGCGAGCACAACGGTCCTGTACTGCTCCAGCGCGCCGTCGCTGTCCCCCAGTTGTTCCAGCACCCCCGCCAGCAGCATTGCGTGCTGGAAATTTCCCGGCTCCAGCGCCGCCGATTTGCGCAGCACCTCGGCCGCGGCCCGCGTTTCAGAACGCTTGGCCAATGTTTCCGCCATCCGGTCCAGCATGGCCGCCCCCGCACTTTCCTGCCCCGCCTTCGGCGGTGCCAACGCGCGCAGCGTGTCCAGTGCCGCCGCGGTGTCCCCGGCGCGTGCCAGCGCGTCGGCAAGGCCCAACTGCGCCCCGCTGTCGTCAGCCGCTTCGGCCACCAGCGCCCGGTATGCATCCACAGCCGCAGCGGTTTCGCCTGCGTCGGCCAGCGCCGCAGCCAGACGCAGGCGCGGTGTCCGCGCCTTGGGGTCGTGCGCCACCATGCCGCGCCACTCGGCCACACGCCCCTGCCCATCGCCGCGGGCGGCGTAAATGGCGTCGATGCGTTCGGCGGATTTGGGCGACTCGGGCAGGGCAAGCATGACGGTCCGGTACTGTTCCAGCGCGCCCCCGCCGTCACCCAACTGCTCCAGGACGCCCGCCAGCAGCATTGCGTGCTCGAAATTGCCCGGCTCCAGCGCCGCCGATTTGCGCAGCACCCCGGCCGCGGCCTGCGTTTCAGAGCGCTTTATCAGTGTCTCCGCTATGCGGTCCAGCGCGGCCGCGGCGGCATTCTCCCCGCCCGCTCTCACGGAAGAAAGCGCGCCCAGCGCCTCAAGCGCGCCCGCCGTGTCACCGATGTCCGCCAGCAGACGGACAAGATTCAGCCGGGCCTCGCTGTCCTCCGGCGCCTCGGCCAGAAGCCTCCGGTATGCGTCAATGGCGGGGCCGGTCTCGCCGGCATCGGCCAAGGCCGCCGCCAACCGAAGGCGCGGCACCCGCGCCTTCGGTTGGCGCTCCACCATGCCGCGCCACAGGGCCACGCGCCCCGAAATGTCCTTTTGGGCAAGAAAGATCGCGTCGATGCGCGCCGCCGACTTGGGGGATTCGGGCAGGGCAAGCACAATGGCGCCATACTGCTCCAGCGCGGCGGCGGTGTCGCCCAACGTTTCCAGCGTGCCGCCCAGCAGCATCGCGTGCTCGAAATTGTCCGGTTCCAGCAGCCGCATCATGGCCAGCGGTCCCACCATGCCGCGCAGGTCCCCGGCCGCACGCCGCTGTTCCGCCGTCTGGGTGCAGAGCATGGCCCCCGCAGCCCATGCGCCCCGGTCCAGGGACAGCACCCGGCGCAGCCGCGGCTCCGCCGCAGCCCAATCCCCCGCGCGCGCCAGTGCCGCGGCAAGCATGAACCGTTTTTCCAGACTGCCCGGGTCAGCCTCAAGCGCGGCGCGCTGCCGCGCCACTGCCGCATCGGCATCGGGCGTGTCGGGCACCTGAAAGGCTACCGTGCGCGGAAGGCGCGTGTCCGCAACAAAGCGGGAAGGCAGTTCGGGAAGTGGTTCGCGCGCCCACCGGTGCGCTGCCAGAAAGACACCGCAAGGCGCGTCGGCTTCCAGTTCGACAGCCACGTGAACCGGGGAGGCCCCGCCCCACCCGGGAACGGCCAAGGTCGTGAGGATAAACTCGCTGGAAACGGGGTCCGACGCCTCGGTGTGCGCGACTTCCGTTTCCCTGCCCGCAGCGTCCACGGCAATCACCCGGAATTTGAGACGGGGCACCAGCAGGGGGAAGCGTCCCAGCACAAACACCAGCGGAGAATCGTCGGGTATGTCGCGCGTAAAACGGCTCACACCGCGTTCGAGGAAAAGGCTGGACGACAGGCGCACATCATCATCCCACTCCACCCATCCGGTGGGAATCTGCGTCCCGCTGGCGTCGCTCCAGCCGGTTTTCTGCCACGCCGTGCGCAGCGGCCCGTCCATTCCCGGCGCCGTGCCGGGTCCGTTGCCGTCGCTCTGGAAACTGTTGAATTCGGGCAGCGAGTAGTCCATCGCGGGTGCCAGGGCGCCATAATGCAGAACGAATTTGGCCATCGGCCTGCGGTCGCAGCGCGCGACAAAGAGGTTAAACATGCTCCAAGGGGCGTCGATGGCGCGGTCCTGCACCACCATGTACCTGCTGATAACCTCGCCAAGTCCGGGCGTTGCGGCGATGGTGGATATGCGCCGGTAGAAGGCCCCGTCCCAGAACTCCATGTACGTGGGATCCTTGGCGAATGCCGCCGGCCAGCAGATGCGCCCGGCCACCACGCCGTGAAAGGTGCCCGGTCCTGAACCCGTGGCAATCTCGCGGTCCGTCAACCCCCACATCTCCGTGGCGCGGATGCCTTCAAGGGCAAATCCCGGCCAGCCGCCGTGCTCAACCAGCCATCGGTCATCGGGCTCGCCCACATCCCGCAGCGAAACATGCGGGTCAAAAAGTGTGTTGAAGCCCCCGGGCTCCTGCCCAATCATCGAAAGTCTGGCCGGAACACCCCTCAGCGTGTTGGCTATCTCATGGGGAAGCACCGTCCATGCCCCGCCGATTAACCCGGCCAGCGCGAGCGCAAAGCCAAGTTTGCGGTTGCGTCCGCCCACCACCGCCAAACCCACCGCGGCCAGGAAAGCGATGAGCGCAAAGAACGGCGTGAGAAGCCGAAAGTGGCCCATCCAGTCCCCCGCGTTGGCGCCGACCACGGCCATGTTTCCCCCAACCAGCCCCGCCGCCAACAGCCACAGGCCGCGCCACTGTTTCACGAACGCCGCGACAAGCGCAAGGGCGAGCGTGACCGGGCCAATACACCGGGCATACGAGAACAGATAGTTCACGCCGGCCAGAAGAACGGTTTCGTTGTACTCCCCCCCCTTGGCGCGCACCGTGTTGGGGATGTAATCACCATAGTAGGCGAGACGGAACGACGTGAGCGCCACGAACGCCCCCGCCGTCACAGCAGCACAGGCCAGCGCCTTTCGCCGCCGCACCGGATCGCGGTATGCCCCGACCAGGAGCCAGAGCATCCCCCAGCCCGCATAGGCAAAGCCCTCGGGCCGCAGCAGGAGAAGCATCACGGCCCCCGCCGTCAGTACCCACGGGCGCAGCGCAAATGCCCCCGCGAGCATCAGCATGGCCGCCATGCCCACCCCGGAGCCTTCCAGTCCGTTGCCGTAACTTATGGGCACGGCTGTCATGCAGACGTACAAGAACAGCGGGAACCGGGCAAGCCATGTCTCGCCGAAAGCACGCAGGCTGACCCAGCGCAGAATAATGAGCGCTGAGGCCGTGCTGAAAAAGATCAGTATGTTGTCCGCGGTGTGCAGCGACATGCCCGCCCAGTTCAGCAGGGCGAGGAGGGCCGTCCACAGGAGGTTGCTGTACCCCTCCACATATTCACCGGAGCTGTACACAAGGCCTTCGCCGCGCACCCAGTTCTGGGCGTACCGGTAACAGATTAGGGCGTCTTCCTTGTTCTGCGCCGCCCAAAACAGTGCCCCCTGAATCAGGCCTGCGGCAAGCAGCGCCAGGTCCGCAAGCAGCCTGGCCCATCGGCCGGCGCGCGATATGCGCCCACTCTCCTGTGTTGTGGAATTCATGGCAATATCATCCTGAGAAACCGGCTTGGGCCGTTTCATGGCGTCCACGGCCTGCCATCGCGCCGCCCCGTGCGCAATGACCCGGAAAATTGCCGGACAGCATCCAACGGATGATGAAACCGCGGCAAGGGTCAATTGCGGCAAGGCGGATTGCTTCTACCGGGGGCGGCTTTTCCTGGCGTCCTGTCAAGGGGTCCGTCACCGCTGCCCGCCGAGCTGTTTGAGCACCTCGGTGACGTTCGGCTGGTCGGGGCGCACGGCGAGCGACTTTTCGTAGACTTCCTTCGCCTGGGCCGAATTTCCCGCCTGCAGCAGCATCACGGCGAGAAAATTGAGCGTGTCCACATCGTCCGGCTTCAGTTCCACGGCCCGGCGCGCGGCGGCAACGGCGTCGGGCACACGCGCGGCGCGGTAGAGCAGTTTTGCATAAGCCGCCTGCGCCGCCGCATCGTCGGGCGCCTTCGCGCCGCCGGCCTGGAAGTCCGCCAGCGCCTTGCGCAGCAGCGTCCGTGTGTCAACATCAAAGGGCTGCGCAGCCTTGCCCAGTGCGTCCAGCGCCGCCGATGCCTCCACCAGCTTGCCGGCGCGCGTGTCCAGCGCCGCCTTGCCAATCAGCGCCTGCGCGTGGTCTGCCTTGCGCTTGAGCGCCTCCGCATAGGACTGCGCCGCCGCCTCATACTGTCCCGCCCGGTGCTGCACCCGTCCGGTGAGGAACCATGCCTCGGCCGCGCCCCCGGAGTCCGGGTCAAGCTCCCGCGATTTCTCCAGGTCCGCCAGCGCCCGCCCGTCACCGGCGGGGCCGGACTCCGCCCATGCCCGGCCCGCGGCGCGCCACAGTGCGGCGTCCTGCGGGGCTTCCGCAGCGGCGCGTTCCAGCTGCACTGCGGACAGGTCATAATAGCCCAGCAACTCGAGCAGTTCGGTGTATTCCGTCCGCACCCCGGCGTCTTTGGTCGCGCCGGCGCCGGCGCTCTGGAATAGCCCCAGCGCGTCCAGCAGATCATTGCGGTCCGGCGGGTCGCGCCGCGCGATGGGCGCCATGGGCGGCGCGGCGGCGGCGGTCGCCGCCTGCTTGTAGCGCCCAATCTTCTCCCGGGCCAGAGAGACGGGGTCCTGCGCCTGCGCAAGGAGCGGCAGCAGCAGCCCCGCCACCGCCAGAAGTACTGTCCAGAAACGTTTCCGCATCGGTCTTCCACCGTTTTGGGGCCTGTCCGGCCCCTGTTGTCGGGCAACAGGGTAAACGAGGCCGGGGGCAAAGCACAAACAATCGCGCCGGGCGGCCCCGTGGGGCGGCCCGGCGCGACCTGTAAACCGTGTAACGGACTAGCCCTGCAGCATGACCCGGCGGATAATGCGCTGGCTTTCGGTGGCGTCAAGCGTCTTCTGGGCCTTGCGCAGCTCGACCATGTCGAGCTTCTCAAGCTTCTTCCAGAGGATGGACAGGTTGCCCATGGCAATCTGGAGCGCGTGGGTCGGCTCGATGCGCTGGGGCTGCATGTCGATGGTCACATACCCCTTGAACTTGCTGCTCTTGAGGTAGAACAGCGCCTCCATCGTTTCCCACAGGTGCAGCGCGCCGGGGATCATGTTGTCGTCCCAGAGCTGGTATCCGTCGCTGAAGTACACCTGGAAGAGCTTGCTGGCGCGGGTCAGGAAGGCAATGGACTCGGCGGGGTTCTCGCCGGCCATCAGCGCGTGGGAGAAATTAAGCCCCACGCCGACATTCTTCATCGCGATTTCCTGGCACATCGACAGCGCCTTGCCCACCGACGAGATCGTCAGCCGCTTGCGCGGGTCGCGGGGCTTGTAGGCAATGGCCACGTTCACATCGGGCGAGGCGTACTTGGCAATGGTCTTGATTGAGGAAATCACCGTGTTCCAATGGGTCGTGTAGTCCACATGGAAGGGGTAGTCAAACCCGTCGGTGTACAGCCGCAGCACCACTTCCGTCGTGCCCAGGGCGCGGGCGATGTCAACGGCCTTGCGGCCCTCGTCGATGGCGGCGTTGCGCGTCTTCTGGTGCTGGTGGCCGAAACCGGCCAGCGCAAAACGCCGGGAATGGCTCAGGCTCGCCGCGACGCAGGAGCAGGCAAGACCGTAATCCTTGAGCAGCCGCTTCATTTCCTTCACCGGCATCTCGTTGGTGATGTCATTCTGGCGTATTTCTACCGCTTTGATTCCCTTCAACTTCGCAATGGTCGAAAGCACGTCCGCCGTGCGCGGCGCGTCGCGGTAGCCTTCACTGCAAAAACCGTCATGCGCGTTCGAAAACACCCACAAGCCGGTAGCCAATCGCAGGGTCATGACAAATTCTCCTCGCGTGGAACTTACCCTTGGGTAAGACACCACATGCTTTACTGCTTTTCGGGTTTCTCAAGCCTTCAACAAAGGATTAGATGAGGCCGACATGTGAACACTTGCCGGAAACCTTCGGAATAATGAAGAAGGCCTACTGGGTACGCCAGAACGTGCATACTGTACATGAATATTAGGAGCTTGTCAATAGGTTCCCAAAAATTCCGTTAATTCAATAATTATACGAAATGCCTGTAAATAAAAAGAGGGGCGCGTGCCAACGAGAAAAAAAGTTGCGAGCGCGGGCGGGAGAGAACCGCCAAACTACTGCGCTCGCCTCTGGGGAAGATGTCGCACCTTGGGGAGGGGCGCCACATCGGTCAGTCACCCTGTTAAAATGAACCTTCTCTTATTGGGAATTATTCCTTCTGCGGAGTCTTGGCGTAATCTATGGGATTGCCCGCGCTGAAACCAAGTTGACCAACTGAAGGACAATGAATGAAAATGCTCTCCATGGTTAATGGCGAGACAATGGAAGAGGAATGCGCCCGCGAAACTGGGCATCGCTGTCCCGTGTGGTTGGGGATGGCTTTTTTGGTCCTGTGCTTCATGCTGCCGACCGTGGCACAGACGGCCACGCCCACGGTGCCGGGACGCGACAGTGGGCCAGCGGTCACAACTGACGGCGCAACGGAAGATGCGCAGGCACCGGAATCAAAAGTGCCAGCGGCGTTTCCCACGGCAACCGGGGGCAGGCGCCCCACCACGGGTGATGTGCTTTGGAAAGGCGCGTCGCCGGACTGGGATGCGCGGGCCCTGCTCTTTCGCATGCGCGACTCGGATGAACCGCAGGTGCGCGCCCGGGCGCTTGAAATGCTGCCTTTGAACGCGGCTAAAGAGTCCGATTTTGAAAGGCTCTTCTTTTTTGCGCAGGACCCGCAGGCACCGGTGCGGCAGGCGGCATGGTCCTCGCTGGACCGCTGCCCGGAAAAGGACCTGTTTGCCTATGTCATCCGCACCCTGGCATGGGGCGCGGAGGACCGGGTGTTGCCTGTGGACGCGGCGCTGCCGCGGCTGGGGCCGCGCCTTGATGCGATGATGACGGCCACGCTGGAGGCGGAGATTGAGACACCGCGCCATCGTCGCGCAGCCGCCTACTGCCTGGGCCGGTCCGGCGCGGAGGCGGCGGCGCCGCTGCTGGCAAAATACGCGCAGACCGGCCAGGGCGACCTGGCGCAAACCTGCGCGGTGGCTTTGTCGATGCTGCGGTCCCCCGGCGCCCTGCGCGACTGGGAGGCCATGCTGACCCATCAGGACACGACCATTCAAACCATAGCGGTGCGCGCGCTCGCGGACTTGGACACGGCCCCGGCGCGGCAGGCTCTCTTTGAAACGGCGCTGGGCAGGAGGGAAGCCGGACGGGCGGCCGAGCAGGAGGCGGCGCGGCGGGTCGGCCAATGGCCGGACGAGGAGTCGATTCCTGCCCTGATAGAAATCATGCGGACCAACACGCCGCTGAACGCAGTGGCGGCAAAGCTCCTGCACGAGAAAACAGGGCAGAGCCTCGGAACAAGTCCGGAGCCCTGGGAGGCATGGCTCCAGCAGGGCGGACAGAAACGGGGGCAGGGGGAAGTGATACAGCAGCAGCCATGAGCGCCAAGGGAGGCCCACGGGGAACAACATGGAACTGACAGAATCGCAACGGCAGTGGCTGACCCTGGCGCTCGTGCCCGGAGTGGGTTCGACGCTGTTTATACGTCTGCTCGCGCGCTTTGGCCGCCCCGAGGTGGCGCTGCGCGCGGCCGAGGCGGAACTGGCCGAGGTTGTCGGGCCGCAGGTGGCGCACCGCATCCGCCAGTACGGCGAGTTTGTCGATGTGGAGGCGCAGGAACGGCTGATGCGCCAATGCGACACGCGGCTGGTCACCATGGACGACCCGGCCTACCCCCCCCTGCTCGCGGAAATCTACGATCCCCCGCTGGTGCTCTTCACACGCGGCGACCTCCTCGAAGCGGACCACTGCGCGGTGGCCATTGTGGGCACGCGCAAACCCACCAACTACGGGGTGGACATGGCGGAACGGCTGGGGGCGGACCTGGCCGCGCGCGGCATCACGGTCATCAGCGGCATGGCCGAGGGCATCGACGCGGCGGCGCACCGCGGCGCGCTGCAGGCGGGCGGGCGCACCATCGCCGTGGTCGGCTCTGGCGCGGACCAGGTGTTCCCCGCCATGCACGCCGACCTGATGCGGGAGATCATCCAAAACGGGGCCGTGGTGTCGATGTTTCCCATGGGCATGCCCGCGATGGGCGGCAATTTCCCCCGGCGCAACCGCGTCATCAGCGGTCTGGCGCTGGGCATAATCGTGGTGGAGGCGGGACCGACCAGCGGCTCGCTCATCACCGCCCGGCACGCGGCCGAGCAGGGCCGCGAGGTCTTCGCCGTTCCCGGCCGTGCGGGCCATCCATGCAGCATGGGACCGCATGCCCTGATTCGCGAGGGGGCCAAACTGGTCGAATCGGTCAATGACGTGCTGGTCGAACTGAACCTGCCCGTGTCGGCCCATCAAGTTCCCCCGCCCCCCGCAGAATCACAACTGTCGCTGCCCATCGAGCAGGGAACGGAAAAGAAGCCCGCGCGCCGCATGACAGCCGGAGGCGGCTGTCCCACATTGCCGGAACCGACGCCGTGTCCGCCCGTGTCTGCGGTGGAATCGGACATTCTGTCCATGCTCAGCCCTGACGGCTCCTTTGTGGACGAGATATCCCTGACCTGCCGCATTCCCGTGTCGGAGGCGCTCAGCGCGTTGACGATGCTTGAGCTAAAGGGGATGGTGCGCCAGTTCAGCGGCAAACGGTTCGCGCCAAGGTGAGCGCGCTCGCCGACAAAATCCGGCGGGGCGAGCCCGTGGACGGGCCGCTGGGCACGCTGCTTGGGGCCGCTTCCTGGGTGCAGCGCGCGGGCATGTGGCGCAAACTGCGCGGACCGCGCGCGCGCGTCGCCGCGCGGGTAATCAGCTTCGGCAACATCACCGCCGGCGGCACGGGCAAAACCCCGGCTGTCATCGAACGGGCGGAACTGGAGGTGGCCGCAGGCCGCACCGTGGCGGTGCTCACCCGCGGCTACGGCGGCGCGCGCGTGGCCGAGCCGCTGCTGCATCCCCCCCACTCCCCCGCCGATGCGCGACTGCTGGGCGACGAGCCCGCGCTGATTGCGCGGCGCGTGCCCCAGGCATGGATTGTGCGCTCAGCCGACCGCGTGGCCGGCGCGCGCGCGGCGGTGGAACAGGGCTGCGATGTGGTTTTGCTCGACGACGGCTATCAGGCCGTCGCGCTGGAGCGCGACGAGAACGTGCTGGTCATCAACGCGGTCAACCCCTTCGGCAACGGCCACATCCTCCCACGCGGCATCCTGCGCGAGCCGCTGTCGGCCATGGACCGCGCCACACATGTAATTCTCACCCGCTGTGATCAGGCGAAAGACTTGGATATTGCTGTGGCCGCGGTGCAACGCTACTGTCCCAACGCACCCATCCGGTTCACCCGCCACGCGCCCATGGGTTTTGTGCGGCTGTCGGACGGTGAAATGCTGCCCCTTGAAACGCTCCGGGGACAAACCGCCAACGCGCTATGCGCCATCGGCCATCCCGAATCCTTCTTTCACACCCTCGAAAACCTGGGCATAACGCTGGCCGAACGCGA
>CAIUWO010000846.1 GCA_903902895.1 Candidatus Hydrogenedentota bacterium
CCCAAACCAATTCCCCTCGAACTGACCAAACGCTGTGCTATAATTTGTTGTATTTATTTGAAAACGTACATCAGTTGCGGATGCTGCAACTGTCGATCATAGATAAGAAAATATTCGTCCTCGTTTCCCATATTGACATCTCGGCTATATATACTTATCTCAGGCATCCGCGCGACTCTTTCTATGTTGATACGTTTCCATCTGGCCGATAGAGGCGGTTGTGATCAGTCCCGCCGGGCGTTCCTGAAGCTTATTTCTGAGGTCTCTGATGTTCGCCGAGACAGTCTATTCAACGCAAATTGGTAAGTTCAACTTTTGTTTTGGTTGAACACAATTGGAATGGGGGAAATTGCCGCGTGAAAGTATGAGTAGCCCGATTTTCCGAAATGCATACGGCCGGGTGGTGCGGCAGTGTGAGCAGCGCCTGAAGAGATTCGCAAAGGCGGTGCATCGTGCGTTGGATACGGGTGCCTGGTCCCGATCCGAGCCTGTATTGTAGGCATCTTTCCGAGACAGCCTTGAAGGACACGGACCAGCCAAACAACTTGTCGGTGAAGTTCTTTCCAGGCACTGGTGTTCTTTGTGACGAGAACAATATCGCACCCTCTTTCCTTCATTCTTCCAAATCTTCTCGCCAATTGGAGAAGGTGAATGGATATCTAAGGCTGCGAATATACCCATCCAGTCCTGGGTAGAGTGTAGCAGTTGTAATATTCATCTTGGGTAATTCTAGGCGAATGGTATTGTGGATTGTCTTGGGTAAAACAATCTTGACTGCTTTTGGGGAGGCATTCGGACTATTCACTTCAGTCCGCATTCGGTCATCACTCTTCACTATCGCGGGAGCGGCAATTTCCTTGGCGGGAATTCCCAGGGTTTTCGCGAGATTCTGCCCGAAGGATGACCTGAGGGCTTCAGGCACGAGAAAGGAACCCTGCTGTGCGACCATGCGCTCACTCAACCACCATGGCTTTACGTGCATGACTCCTAGCTCAACTCCGGGGACTCCTAGAAAGTATTCAACTAGCCTTCGTTCCGCATTACTGTATCCCGCTGGCCCTTTTCCGTCCAAGGTCTTGTCAGGAACTATGCTCTGGCGTAGGACGGAGCGGTGAATGGCCCACACTGCTGCGTCTGACTTCGCCCCGTCCATCGCAAAATAGGCGGCGACATAGAAGGATTGTGTAACGTCCAGAAGGCGCGTTGCCCCGCCGTGATGTTGGATCAATGCGAGCCACTCCAGTTTGCCTTTTGCATCGGGTAAATGGGTTAGATATTGATGGGCTTGACGCTGAAAATCCTCCACCGCCTCTTTTTCGTACAGGTAGAGGTCATCCCTGTCGTATCCCGACCCATCAGCACCCCTCTCCAAATTGGTCTCCAACTTCCATTCTGCGTCTGATTGTCCCCTGAACAGCCATCCCGACATTGCATTGGCTACTTCCTTGGCTATAGTCCAATCCGTTGGTTTCCACAGTACAACTGCTTTAGATTCCCCGACATCGTCGTGTGCTTCGTCAATCATTGGGTTATCTCTCTCAGTCAATCGGTTCAGTTTGCTCTAATTCACTGCTCCTACAAGTCCACGGTTCCCTACAACCGTTCGCTGCCCCGGTTGCGCAGCTCCTCGACGATCTTGCGCACATCCTGCGCGCGGTCGCGGGGCATGACGAGCACCGCGTCGCCGGTGACGACGACGACAAGGTTGTCAACCCCCAGCGCGGCCACGGCGATATCGGCGGCGCCGGGCGTCTTGAAGACGATGCTGTCGCGCGTGTCCAGCACAACCGCGTCGCCGTTGACCACGTTGCCG
>CAIUWO010000847.1 GCA_903902895.1 Candidatus Hydrogenedentota bacterium
CTCCACCCGCGCCTGCGCCACCTCCTGGTCCGCCTTGAACGAGCGCGGGTCTATGGTGAACAGCCGTGTCCCCTGCGTCACATAGGCACCCTCCTCAATCTCGCGGGTTTCCAGGAAACCCTGCACCCGCGCCCGCACCTCCACCGTCTTGGACGGCTCCGAGACGCCGACATACTCGTACTCTATGGGAACCGTCTTCAGTTCCACCGTCGCCAGCGTCACTTCCGGGGGTGGGGGAGGACCCATCGGGCCGCCCTTGCCGGGACCGGCCGGAGCGCCCTTGGGCGGAGCCTGGGCCATCACGGCAGAGGCCACCAATCCCGCCAGCAACACAAATGTCCAGGCACCTTTGCTAAATCTCATTGCACTGTTACCCTGCCTGTTGGCTTGTCGAACTTCCCGAAGCGTCCGTGGCGGCAGCCCCGTGCGCACAACCCGACTTTTCACCATATCCCGTTCCGTCAAGAACCTCTTGGATGCGCCCGCAGACTGCCTGCCACATCTGCGCATGTTCGGGGCCCATTTTCTCGATAAGCGCCACACCGGCCTGAAATTTCCGCCGCTCCAACTCTCCTATAAACGCGGATTCCTTGGGCGATATTCGTACCAGCACCTCGCGCCGATCCGCCGGATTCTCCTCGCGGGTGAGCAGCCCCATCTCAACCAGCCGTTCCACCCGCGCCGAAACCGAGGGTGCCTTTACGCAAAGAACTTGGGCCAATTGCTTGACCGTCATGCTGCCTTGCGAGTGAATAGTGACTATCATCTCAACCTGCGGCGGCGTCAGTGCGGGGAGAAACTCGTCTTCCTCTCCAAGAAAAAGGCACTGATAAAAATAACGCCGGAGAACCAGCCCTGTCTCATTGATCACGCGCGCAAATTCGAATTTTTCCTGTTCTGTCACTGGTTAGCCTTGGTTATGGTTTGCTACACTAATCGTTCGCTTCACTAATCATTGCATGGGCAACCACAAGTTGTCAAGCTCCATTCCAAAACACGCTCCCAATCGAAAAGGGTGCAACCCCGTCTTGTTGGATTGCACCCATAATTGAACGTTAACCCATTTCAGTTATATACTTTAACGCTCTTTCCACGATTTAGGAAAAGATACAAACCCTGCTTGCCCGGTGCCAGGATATCCTTCCACCCATCGGCATTGATGTCATCGACCCAGAAGTAGATACCCAAGCCGCTGTTGGTGGCCGCCGGACCGAAGTCAATGGTGGTACGCGTGAAGGCGCCTTTGTTTATCTCGTAGTAATAGACGCCAAGCGGGTCGCGGTCACCCGGGTCGTGGCCGTTGTGCGCCCAGAAGCGCTTGCCAGTGACCAGTTCCACCGCGCCGTCGTTGTCCATGTCGTGCAGTTGCAGATCATGGAACTGGGAACGGTCCGTCTCAATCTCGTGCTTGGTCCAGGTACGTCCGCCCTGCGCGTCCGCGCCCTGCTCCATCCAGAAGAGGCCGTAGTTGTGCGCCTCGCCAACAATCATGTCGTTCTTTCCGTCCTCGTTGACGTCAAATACCAGCACGGGCACGCTGGCGGAGCCGATATCGAATTCGGGGTGCCATTTCCAGGCCTTCATGTCCCAGGTGTTATCCGGGGCTTCCAACCACCCACCGGTGAAAATCATGTCGGGATGGCCGTCCCCGTTCAGGTCCCCGGCACCAAAACCGTGGCCGCCGCCACCATCGGTTTCGACGATAAACTGCTCGAACCCGCCCGCACCTTTGCCCGCCGCGTCGCGCA
>CAIUWO010000848.1 GCA_903902895.1 Candidatus Hydrogenedentota bacterium
ACGCGATGACGGGGAACCGCACCACGCATTGGATTCCCGACCCGCAGTACACAACGCAGGTGAATTATAACCTCAAGACACCGGTGCTGATGGAAAGCCGTCCGCCCATCGGTCCTGACATCGCCATTCCCGCCGGGGAGCGCTTTGAATCCTTCCGCACCTTTGAACTTGTCCACGACTCGACCGACCGTGAACGCAAGAGCCTGGCACAGCACCGCATGTACCGGACCCTCTGCCCATGGGCCACGGAGAACCCCATCCTGTTCCATGCGCGCAACGCAAAACCGGCCGATGTGCGCCTGGCCATCGACCAGACGGCCGAAGTCGGCGCGGAAATGGTCATCCTGAGCTTCGGCAGCGGGTTCAACATGGAGAATGAGAAGCCCGGCTACATCGACGAAATCAAGGAACTGGTCGACTACGCGCACAGCAAGAACGTCGAGTTGGGCGGATACTCCCTGCTGGCCAGCCGGAAAGTCAGCGAGGAAGACGACGCCATCAACCCCGCCACCGGCAAGCGGGGCGGCGCCATCTTTGGCGACTCCCCCTGTCTGGGCAGCAAATGGAGCGAACAGTATTTCGCGAAAATGACGCGCTTTATCGAGCAGACCGGCATGGACATTCTGGAGCACGACGGGTCCTATCCGGGCGACCTGTGCGCTTCGGACAAGCATCCCGGCCACAAGGGACTCAAGGATTCGCAGTGGACACAGTGGAAGAAGATCACCGATTTCTACCGCTGGTGCCGCGCTCGAGGCACTTATCTTAACGTCCCGGACTGGTACTTCCTGTCGGGGTCGAACAAGACGGGCATGGGCTACCGGGAGGTGAACTGGTCGCTGCCGCGGGACAGGCAGGTCATTCTGGGCCGACAGAACATCTACGACGGCACCTGGCAGAAGATGCCCAGCATGGGCTGGATGTTTACGCCGCTGGTCGAGTATCAGGGCGGAGGGGCGGAGGCGACACTGGAACCGCTGTCGAAGCATCTGGACGCCTATGATGCGCACCTGGCACAGAACTTCGGCTCCGGTGTGCAGTCCTGTTACCGCGGCCCGCGCTGGTATGACACGGACGAGACGAAGACGGTCGTGAAGAAGTGGATTTCTTTCTACAAGCAACACCGCGACATCCTCGATTCGGACATTGTGCACGTACGCCGGGCCGACACCCGCGACATCGACTGCATGCTGCACGTGAACCCATGGACAAAGGAAAGAGGCCTGGCCATGGTCTACAACCCGCTGGACCAAGCGGTGGAGAAAACCATTGCCCTGCCGCTGTACTACACTGGCCTGACGGGAACCGCCCAAATCCGAGAGCAAGAGGGAACGCCGAAGGAGCACACGCTGGACCGGGCCTATAAAGTGGAGTTGGCCGTAAATATAGCGGCGCACGGTGTGACGTGGTTTGTGATTGAATAGCCGGCACCAACAGGAGGACAGCCCCGATGACACAGGTGCGATTAAGCCGGCGGGAATTCCTGGGAGCAACGACCCTGACAGCACTTCTGGCCGGATGCAAAACTGTTCCATTAACGAATAGGCGCAAGCCCAACATCGTGTTCATGCTCATTGACGACATGGGCTACGCCGATATCGGATGTTTTGGAAGCACTTTCCACGAAACCCCGAATATCGACCAGCTCGCCGCCGCCGGCATGCGCTTCACGCAGGCCTATGCGGCATGCCCGGTGTGCTCGCCGACGCGGGCAAGCATTATGACCGGCAAGTATCCGGCGCGGCTCAGGCTGACTGACTTCCTGAAAGGCAACAGAAGCCCTGAGGAGTCCCCCCTTCTCCCCGCCCTGTACGCCGACGAACTGGCACTTGATGAGGTGACCGCGGCCGAGGTGCTCCGTCAGGCGGGGTATGCCACGGGACACGTGGGGAAGTGGCACCTGGGCAATAAGGGGTTCTGGCCGGAGGACCAGGGTTTTGACTTCAATTACGGCGGATGCCAGAGCGGCATGCCCATGAGCCACTTTTGCCCCGACTGGGAAGGCAATCCCCCGATCAAGGGCGCCTATAACGGTGAATATCTGGCGGACCGGCTGACCGACGAGGCGTGCCATTTCATAGAGGCGAACCAAAGCAAGCCGTTCTTCCTTAACTTCTGCCATTACTCCGTTCACGTCCCCATACAGGCCAAGGCGGACAAGGTCGCCAAGTATGAGGCAAAAATGGCGGCACATTCGCCGTTGCCGGGACAGCAGAACAACCCCCAGTACGCCGCCATGGTTGAATCAGTGGACGACAGCGTCGGAAAGGTAATGGAAACCCTGAAACGCTGCGGCATCGAAAACGACACCGTGTTCTTCTTCTTCTCCGACAACGGCGGTCTGTCCGTGAAAGAGGGCGACTTCGCATTCACCCCCGCCACGACCAACGCGCCGCTGCGCGACGGCAAGGGGTATCTGCACGAGGGCGGCATCCGCGAACCCATGATCGTGTCCTGGCCGGGCACGATCGCCTCCGGCACGCCCTGCGATGAACCGGTCAGCAGCATCGACTTCCTGCCCACAATGGCCGCTGTTGCCGGCGCGCGTCCGGCAGAGGCCGGGGCAATCCATGTGGACGGATTAGACTTATCCCCCCTGTTTCTCGACCCCCAATCGCATCTGTCACGAGAGGCGCTTTATTGGCATTACCCCCATTTCTCCAACCAGGGCGGACGGCCAGGCGGCGCGGTCCGCATGGGCGACTGGAAACTGATTGAGAACTACGAATTCGGTGACTTGGAGCTCTACAATCTGAAGGACGATATCGGCGAAACGCGCAACCTGGCGCAAATCCAGCCGAAACGGGCAGGAAGAATGCTTGAGAAGCTCCGCTCATGGCGAAAGCAGGTTGACGCAAACATGCCACGGCCTAATCCTGAATACGTTCCACAAAAATAACCACGGAGACGATTTCCCATGATGCGACTCTTTGCCGCCGTTGCGCTGGTGTTGCCCGGGCTTGGGCACGCCCAAAGCGTGGAGGTGAGGGCGGAGGAGGATGTGTACAAATTCGTCAACCCGAACAACGGTTCAGGTCCGCTGTGGGATTACGGCAGCACCAATATCGCCCGCATCGGCGACGATGTGTATGTCAGCCAGCAGGAGACCGGCGAGGGGGTGCCCCCGCTGAGCAACACGCGGTGGCGGTTGCTGAAACGCGGGTTGGACGGGTGGAAGATGGTCGCCGAACAGGACCAGTTCATCCAGCGGGAACCGTGCCCGATGGGCGTCCTCGGCATGAACCTGCTGCTCTCGGTCAACAACTCCACGCAGCCGCCGGGAACCAAGTACGGCAACTGCGTGCCCCAGGTCACCCGGTTTAACTTTGCCGAAACAGGCGTCGAGCGGCTCGACTTCACGCCTGTGTGGGACAAGGAACACTACTACACCGACCACAGCTACCGTGGTTTTGCCACCGACCCGGCGTCCAAACAGGCGCTGCTGCTGAACATCGACGCCAAGAGCAGCGAGCAGAACGCCTGCCTGCTTTCGGCAGACGGCAAGACCCTGGCCAACGCCTCCGTCAGTTTTCCCATCCGCTCCTGCTACCCGCAGGTCGCGCTTCGGGGCAACGCGGTGCATGTTCTGGCCGTGGGCGACATTGTCGAGCCCGTGGAGGAATGGAAGGCCTACAAGTTCGCGCAGACCAAGGCAACCTGGGACTATGTGTTCCGCGTTCTGTATTACACGTCCGCCCCGGACATCACGAAAAGTGGATTTTGCGCCGCCGTGGAAATAGCCAACGTCGACAAGACCGCCGGTGCCATTTCCAACCAGGACCTGTGGATCAGTCCGGAAGGAGCCGCCTATATTATGTACACCGAGCGCCAGGTGGCCTCCGCGCTGATGCGCGACAAGTTCTTTCCCGGCAGGCCCATCGTCACCTCGCTGCTGCTTGCCGCAGTGAAGGACGGATCCGTTGTGTCGCGCAAGGTGCTTTATGCGGGCACCGACGCGGCGCAGTGCGGCCATGCCCGGTTCCACGTTGCCGCCGATGGAACGCTCTATGCCCTGATGGTTACAACCGGACCCGACGGGGGCCACAAACTCATGCAGGTCCATCCACCCATTGAAACTGCCCCGCTCATTCCCATCGCGGCGAAGATGGCCATGTCCAGCTATTGCCTTGCAAACACGCGGTCCGGAAATGCGCCATCCAACAAAATCGATCTGCTGGGATGCTCTGCGGGCGACACGATGTCGTATATGCAGATGATTATTACGCCGGCGAAGTGATGTGACGCATGGGATGAAAATGACCTTACGGTCGTCTCTTCACGAGTTTGCTTCGGCGGACTGCGTCCTTCTCGCAATGACGATATCGAACACGCGGCCTACCGCGCTGTGCCTTGGCCGCCGTTTCCCGCAAGCCGTTCAAACTCCGGTGTGGCCCGGGTCACAAAACCGGTGTCCTGCCCCGAGGAAATGAAAAGCACCGCCAGCCCCTGCGACAGAGCCAAATCATAGCCCATCTGCGGACCCATGACCATCAGGGCCGTGGCCCATGCGTCCGCGAGGGCGCACTGGGAATGAAGCACGCTCACCGAGGCGAGATGATGGGTCACGGGTCGGCCGCTGTGCGGGTCGATGAGGTGGGACAAACGGACGCCGTCCTTCTCCCGGTAGTTGCGGTAGTCGCCCGAGGTGGAGAGGGCCATGTTGTCAAGCGGAATTACCTGCTCCACCTCACGGCCGTCAAAAACGGGTTTTTCTATCGCCACCTGCCAGGGAATTCCGCGCGTGTTGTGTCCCCTCGCACAGACCTCCCCGCCCACCTCAACAACGAAGTTTTGGTATCCCAAACCAAGAAGGTCGGCGGCGAGCCGGTCAACGGTGTAGCCCTGGGCGATCGCGTTGAGATCACAGGTCACCCCCGCGACCATCTTGCGCAATGCGCCCCTCGCTGCGTCCACTTCAATCTTTTCATAGCCAACCCGCCCCCGCAATTCGGCCAGCGCCGCGTCCGAGGGTGCCTTGGCATCCCCGGTCGATGCCGGTCCGAAGTCCCAAGCGGCGACCAACGGCGCGACAGTCACATCGAAAGCCCCACCGGTCACCTCGCTGACTGTCCGTGCCATTTGGAAAACCTCGATTAGGTCCGTTGAGGCCGGGACAGGCTCAACGCCGTCCAAGCGGTTGAACCTGGACAATTCGGAATCTTCGCGGTAGAGCGACAGGACCCGGTCAATCCGGTCCAGCCGCTGCGCAATTGTTTCCTCCACACGCCGGTGTTCCGCTTCCCCCAGCGGTGCGGCAATCTTAATGGAGTAGGTGGTCCCCTGCGTGTCCCCGGACAACAGCGTGTCGTCGGACGGGGAGAGCCCCCGCAATAGAGCAGCCGCCAGCAGCGCTGCAAGCCCTGCGGCAAGCAGCGCGAACGCCCGGCGCGCCCTGCCCGCTCCCGGCCTCATGCCCGCCACGGCCTCTTGCGGCAGTCCGGGTTCTGCCGCACGTGGTCCCATGCCTGAAGAAACAGGTTGGCGTTCTTGACCACCTGAAAATCGTACATGCCGACACAAAGGAAGTCGGCACCATTCTTCAGCGCATAGGGAAAACCTTCCTTGGGGTGGATGGCACCGGCGGCCAGTGTCTTAAAGCCGATCCAGGGCTCTTCCAGATGTTCCATATACGCAATGGTCTCCGCGGGATTGACACACCAGATGTTGTCCTGCTCCGGCTGCGTTTTGGCGGACCAGTAGTCCGTGTGGTGCAGTGTCTTGACCCAGAAATCAGGCTTTAAACCTTTCTCGACGCAGGTCTGCACTGTGGCAAGCCTGTGCGCGCCGATGCCGACGGGAAGGCCCTCGCGGCGCACCAGTTCCAAGAACTTGGCAAGTGTGTCAAAATCGCCCTTTTCCACGAGCCCGTCCGTTATTCCGCCCTGGGCGTAACAGGCGTGGGCCCCCGCGTCGATGGACACGCGGGCACCCTCCAGAATCGTGCCCTGCCCGCAGTCAGATATAAACTGAATCTTCCCTCCCTCCCGTTTCCAATAGTCCGTGATCACGCGGCTTAGGCGCGGATTGGTCAGAATCGTGTTCATGCCGCAGCACTCCGCCAGATGGAAAGTCTCGAAGACCTTGCGATCCGTGTGATACGCGCAAACAAGATCCGACACGTAGATGAGGTCGCGCGAGTGGGCCCAGCCCCCAATAAGGTTCCCGCCAAGGAAAATGCGGCTGAGTTCCAAGTTCCCAATCCTGGCACGGGGCATGGGGCCTTTGAGTTCGTCCAGTCCCGCCATATCAACCCGTTTTGCCGAGGCACCCGACATGGCATCCACCTCGTGCGTCTTCATGTGCGACAGGAGATGCCTCACCTCAAGGCTTTCCCAGCCCCGGCGCTTCTGGAAGGCGTACGCGAAGGCGCCCATCGCCGGTACGGGCAGCAGGTGCCGCAGCAGCTCGCGCCGCCCCACCGAGGCTGCGGGTGTGGCGGTTTCAGGCGGTGTTCCCGCGGCCAGGGCCGCGCTTTCCTCCGGGGTCGCCCCCCCCCGAAGGGCACGCACCAGACCGTCGAGTCCAATAAACCGCCCCGTGGGCACAGAGGCCAGCACCAGCAGCGCACCCAGTTCCACGATATTCTTGTCAATCAGCAGATAAGACCCCTCGGTGGGAATGCCAAACCCCATACCGGCCAGCGGCGGATGGGCAAGGTAATAGACCCCGAGCAGCAGCGCCCCAGACAGGCTGGCCAGCCTGCTGCAACAGCCGAGCAGCAGCCCCAGCCCAATAAGGGTCAGCCCGCACATGTTTAGCAGATCCACTGCGCGAAGGGCCAACTCGTTCCGGGCAATCTGGTGAAACCATCCGGACAACAACCACTCCGTGCCTTTAAGGTAGCCGGCCGAGGTCCAGTTCGGGTTTGCCAGTTTGGCAAGCCCCTCATATAGAAAATGCCACCCAATAAGCGTCCGCAACACGACAAGCGCCAGCATCAACGGACTGGTCCACCGAAACGCATCAACCTTCTGGCGCATATTAATAAAAGGTCTCCATATATCCGCCGCCCGGCCACTTCTGGCCACTTTCACGGAAGACAGGGCTATTAGCCACGTTGGCAGTATAGGGCTTTTACGACCGGAACGCCAAGACCGAGAATCAGCCGGACAATTACACGCCGCGCAGTCAATAATGCCAAATCTGACAGATTGTGTTAAAATAGGGCGGTGACCAATGTCACCTTGGCCTCAAGGAGCTTGAATGAACCGAATCATAGCCTTCTCATTGCTGTTCACTGTCCTATTTGGGACAGCCCGAGCGGATCAACCGCAGCCCTTGGTCCTGCTCAAGGCCATTTCTTTGCCTGGAATCGAGGGGCGTGTCGATCACATGTGTGTTGACCCGCAAAATGAACGACTCTATGTGGCCGCGCTCACAAACGACTCGCTGGAAGTGATAGACCTGAAATTGGGCAAGCGGGTGCGTTCGCTCCCTGGACCCAGCGGAATTCAGGGCGTGGCCATAGTGCCAGAATCGCACGAAGTGGTCGTTGCAAGCGGCGAAGACGGCGTTTGCCGGATTTTTGACCAAACATTCAATCTGGTTCGCATTCTCAATGAGTTGAAGGATGCCGACAACGTGCGGTATGACAGCACCACGAAGCGCATCTATCTGGGGTATGGAAACGCGCTCGCCGTGATAGACCCCAAGGGGCCAACCAAAGTGGCAGAAGCGACCCTTTCCGGGCACCCTGAATCCCTGCAGGTGGAGAGCAATGGCAGCAACGTCTATGTAAATCTTCCCGAAACCCGGCAAATCGCTGTCATAAACAAGGACACCGCCCAGGTTACCGCATTCTGGCCGGTACTGGAAGCCCGGGAAAACTTTCCCATGGCGCTGGACGAAGAGAACCACCGTCTTTTCATCGGCTGCCGCAAGCCCGCCAAAGTGCTCATCTACGATACCGAGCGCGGTTCATACGTTGGCAAGGTGGACTGCGTGGGCGACGCGGACGACCTTCATTATGACAAGGAACGAAAGCTGATCTATGTGACAGGCGGCCAGGGCTATATTACCGTCATTCACGAAGTGGACCCTTACCTGTACAAGGTGGTGGCCAACATCTCCACTGCTCCAGGCGCGCGAACCTCCCATTTCGAGCCCGACTCGGGAACCCTGTATGTGGCGGTACCTCATCGCCGCAAGCAGCCGGCCGAAATCTGGGTCTACAAGGCCCGCCCCTAGGGCGTTGCTGTTAACGACGTCCGAGGCGTTCCTGTCTGCATCGCCGCGTTGCGGCTGTCTCTGCCTAGTCTTGGAAAGGACCCACAGATGAAACTAAATACGATACTTTTGGCCGCGTCATTAGTGGCGCTGTTCCCCGCGCTGGCCCGCGCCGTCGATTCCCCCCAGTTTCGGGGAGCGAACCGAACCGGTGTTTTTGAAGAGCAGGGACTGCTGAAATCGTGGCCGGAGGGTGGTCCTGCCGTTGCCTGGACGGCGAAGGGACTGGGCAAAGGGTATTCGTCCGTTTCCGTGGTGGGGGGCAAGGTTTTCACGACCGGCATGCGCGCAGACCAGACCGGCGTGATTCACATTTTTAATGAAGGTAAGGGTGCCCTCGAACAGAGCATTCCCTACGGCATGGAATCGGTTGAGGAGCAGGCCCCCGGAACGCGCGCCACGCCGACCATTGAGGGTGGCCGCCTCTATCTGATGTCGGGCTTGGGTGTGCTGTATTGCCTTGATCTCGCCAAGGGTGAAAAGGTGTGGGAAGCCAATGTCCTGGAGCGCTTCGGCGCAAAGAACATCATGTGGCAGTTGGCCGAGTCGGTTCTTATCGACGGCGACAGGGTCATCTGCACTCCCGGCGGCACGGAGGCGCTTGTGGCCGCCCTAAACAAGAACACGGGAGAAACCGTGTGGGCCACCCAGGGGCTTGAAGACCGGGCCTCCTACTGCACGCCAATTATTGCGAATCACAACGGGCACCGCATTATGCTCACCGGGACAGGACGCCATATTATCGGCGTGGACCCCGACAGCGGAAAACTGCTCTGGTCCTTCGCCCACAAAGTCCCTTGGGATATTCACGGGGTAACCCCGGTCTACGGAGGCGGTTTGGTTTACTACACCGGCGGCGATGGTGTGGGCGGCGGCGCGCTGGAACTTTCCCCGGACGGTTCCTCGGTGAGTTCCAAGTGGACCGACACCACCCTGGACTGCCTGCATCACGGGGTTGTCCTTCTGGACGGCTATCTCTACGGAACCGGCTACAAGGCGGGCGGGAAACTGGTCTGCCTGGAGATGGCCACCGGCAAGGTCATGTGGACCACGAAAGAGGTCAAAGAGGGAATGGTAGTCGCCGCCGACGGGATGCTCTATGCGTACGAAGGACCGAAGGCCGGCGTTGTGAACCTTGTCAAGGCTTCTCCAGCCGGTTTTGAGCGTGCCGGCCGCGTCACGGTGACCGATGGCACGGACCAGCACTGGGCGCACCCAAGCATCGCAAACGGCAGGCTATATATTCGCCATGGCGACGCGCTAGTCGCCTATCAAATCAGCCCGAAATAGCCCCCCCCCATCCTCTCCGAATGGACCCGGACCCAACCGGCTCCAACAGGCTTCCAAGCAACTGTGGCACAGTGCCTTACGCACTGTGCCAATTGTCTTCCTAGAACTGGTGTTCGCAATATTGCACCCCTCCGCTACGAATAGGCCCCGGCGCCCCACGTGTTTACTCATAGTGAAAGACTAGAGCAACACTTTAGAAAGGAGGTGATTGCAATGCTGACAAGCCTAAAATCTCTCTTGGGGTATCGGCTCCGCGCTGTTGACGGTCACGTTGGCAAGGTGCGGGATTTCCACTTTGACAATTCGAGCTGGGCGCTTCGGCACATGGCCGTGTCCGCCCACGTATACTTCCCCTGGCCCGTGGTGCTCATAGAGCCCAAGGCCATAGGACGCCCCGACTGGGTGGACCAAACGCTTAACGTGTTCCACACGGTGCAGGACGTGCGGGAGGCACCAAGGCTCACCAAAGACCCGCCCCTGTACCGGCAGGTCTATGAGCGAACCGTCAATTTCAACGGGTACATCCCCCACTGGATCCCCATGACGGAGGCGCCGGAATCGAACGGCGATTTTGTGCCCGAAGGCGAAGTCCAGCTCAGAAGCCTGAATCACATGCTTGGCTACCGCGTGCATGCCGAACAGGAACTGGTAGGGCATGTGCACGATTTCCTTGCCGATGACGACTGGAACATACGCGCGATCGTGGCGAGGCTGGAGTTGTTCATAGGCGAACGCTTTGTTGCCGTGGACACCCAGGAAATCACCTACATCGGCTTTGCCGACCAGTCCCTGCGACTATCGGTGGAGCGCACCATGCTCGAATCGGCACCGGAGTACGACCCGCTTCAACCCCGCCAGCCTGACGTGGCGGTAATCCGGGGAATGCACCTGTCCGGCCTTGGTCGCTGACGGTTAAGGGCGAGAAATAAATACGGAAGGCGACAGAGCACTTTCGAAGGAGGTGCTTTTTCGGAAACATGAGCACCTCAAGGGGGGGGCTGTGTCTTGGCAGCATGACCTTTCCGGCACTAGCCGGGACCTGTCGCGGGCGATGGTTAAGACACTGCGTGACGCATCGGGCATCATGAGGCGCAGTAACCCGCATATCTCACCTCGTCATTGCGAGGAGAACAAAGTCCGACGAAGCAATCTCCTGAAAAGATGGTCCTGACGGGGTGAGTCTTTTGCGAGCAAGAGATTGCCTCGCTCCGCTCGCAATGACGATGCGTCCTGTGGTTTTGGTCTACACGTGCATCGCTGACAAAGTCCAGCAAAGGCGTCACGTGAACTGGTGGGATTTGCAGGCTAAGGCCCAATCTCGCCCAATTCCTTGATTACCTCTCCCGCGAGGATAAAACCCGCAACGGGCGGCACGAAGGAGATACTGGCGGGAATTTGACGCTTTTCGCCGCACTTGCGTCCATTGTCGCTGTTGCAGACGCAGGCAAGCTTGCAGGTGAGCACCTCGGATTCGAGGGGTTTGCGAGGGGCCTCCTCGGAGAAGACCACCTTGAGCGCGGTGACATTGCGCTTGCGCAGCTCGTTTCGCATGACCCGTGCCAGGGGACAGTTCCGTGTCTTGTACAGGTCAGTGACCACGAATTTCGTCGGGTCCAGTTTGTTCCCCGTGCCCATGCAACTGATGATAGGGATGTCCCGTTTGAAACAGTATTCGATCAACGCAAGCTTCGCGGTAATCGTGTCGATGGCGTCTATGACATAGTCAACGCGGTCATCGATCAGCTCGCCGATGTTCTCGGGGGTGATGCAGACGCACCGGGCGTCCACGACAATCTTCTTGTCGATGTCATGCACCCGGGCTTTCATCACCTCCACCTTCTCCCGACCGATGGTTGAGGTCGTCGCATGCAACTGCCGGTTGATGTTCGTCAGGCACACCATGTCATCATCGACAATCAGCAGATGCCCCACACCGCAACGGGCCAGCGCCTCGACCGCCCAACTGCCCACCCCCCCAATTCCCAGCACGGCCACCGTCTTGTGGCGGAGACGGTCAAGGCATTCCTTGCCAATGAGCAGTTCCGTGCGGGAGAGTGCGTGTTGTCTGGGCATGATTTCCGGCTTTCCGCTGCCCGAGATGATTGATTGCACGGACATTGAACGGGATTATAGCCGATTTCGATATTTCGCTTCCCCGTTTCTGCTCTTTATGAGTGATGGACGGCTCCCACGGGAAAGGGCTTAAGCCTCAACCCGGCCCGGGCGCCTGCTGTTGCACTTACTATTTCAACTCGCGACGCGCGTGAGGGCGCCTTTGACAGAGCGCTTCAATAGCCATACAATTCCGTCGTCCGCATTTTTCAGAGGGCGCATTAACGTGAAAGGCTAGGACCGATGAAACCAACACTTCTGCTTGGCATACTGACAGGCATTATGGCTTCAGTCCATGCACAAACACCTGACTCGGAAATGAAGCAGAAGGGCATGTCGGGAAATCCCATTTTCGAGGGATGGTACGCCGACCCGGAAGGGGCCGTGTACGACGGTGAATACTGGGTGTTCCCAACTTTGTCCGACCATTATGGCGAGACCGCCCCGATTGACAAAAACAAACTGACACCGCGCCAAAAGCTTGCGATCAACAAAAACTACCTGAAGCAAACGTATCTGGACGCTTTTTCATCAACCGATCTGATCGCCTGGAAAAAACATTCACGGATACTTGATGTCAAAGATGTGTCCTGGGCGGAGTTCGCGCTTTGGGCGCCGGCAACCATCCATGCCAATGGGAAGTATTATCTTTTTTTCGGCGCCAACGACATCCAGAGCGACAAGGAGGCTGGCGGCATTGGTGTGGCCGTGGCGGACCGCCCCGAAGGTCCATACAAAGATGCTTTGGGAAAACCGCTAATCAGTCAATTCCATAATGGGGCACAACCCATCGACCAGTTCGTTTTCCGGGACGACGATGGCCAGTATTACATGTATTACGGCGGTTGGAGGCACTGCAACATGGCAAGACTTAGCGACGATTTGCTCAGCGTTCTTCCTTTTCCCGACGGCACAAGCTTCAAAGAAATAACGCCTGAAAACTATGTGGAGGGACCATTCATGATGAAGCGCATGGACAAGTACTATTTCATGTGGTCCGAAGGGGGCTGGCAGGGTCCGGATTACAGTGTTGCCTATGCCATGGCCGACTCTGCCTTTGGCCCCTTCAAGCGAATTGGCAAAATCCTTCAGCAAGATTCGAATGTGGCGACCGGTGCCGGCCATCATTCGGTGATAAACGTCCCGGGAACAGACCGATGGTTCATTGTTTACCATCGCCGTCCGCTGGGCGATAAGAACGGCAATCATCGCGAGACCTGCATGGACCAGTTGCTGTTTAACCCGGATGGAACAATTCAACCGGTTAAATTGACTTTCGAAGGGGTCCCAAAAAACGAACTCCTGAAGCATTAAGGGTTGTTCAACACCTCACCCCACTTGGTTCTTCAGCGCTTCTTGGGCATGATGACCGCTTTCCGGAACATTCGCCCAACCGCTTACCCCGTGTGGCGGCTTGTGTCAGCCCCCCACTTTTCTCTATGTTATCCCTGAATGTCGACAGCGTGTTCCGGCAGCCCGACGGATGCCACCGCATACGTCACCATTGAGAGGAATGTCATCACTATGACCCTTGTGAGCATATCGCGTGTCCTAATCGCCGCCTCGGTTATTCTCCTCGGGGCCCTTCCCGTTTTCGCGCAGACTGCGCAGAGCGCGGGCATGGGCCTGGCCGAACAGTTTGCCAATCCGGGCCCGGAATACCGCGGGAAGCCGTTCTGGAGCTGGAACGGGGAACTAAAGCAGGAGGAGCTTTTCCGGCAGATTGGCGTGCTCAAGGACATGGGCATGGGCGGCTACTTCATGCATTCGCGCACGGGGCTGGCCACGGAGTATCTGGGCGAGGATTGGTTCAACCTGATCAACGCCTGCGCGGACGAGGGTTCGCGGCTTGGGCTGGAGTCGTGGCTGTATGACGAGGACCGCTGGCCCAGCGGGACCGCGGGCGGCCTGGTAACCGCGGAAAACAAATTTCGCCAGAAGTTCATGAACATGGACACCGTTCCTGCGGCGGACTTCAAATGGCGCGAGGGCATTGTCGCCGCCTTTTCCTGCACGCTCAACGACACCAGCTTTACCGACTGCACGCGTCTCCGGAGCCAGGACGGGGCCGCTTCCGGCAAGACGGTACTGGTTTTCTCGGTCAAAGAGGCGCCGCTTTCCTCGTTTTACAACGGCAACACCGACGTGGACCGGCTCAGCCGGGAGGCCACGGAATACTTCATCAAGCTCACCCACGACCAGTACAAGGAGCACTGCGGCGACCGCCTCGGAAAATCCATTTCGGGCATCTTCACCGATGAGCCGCACCACGGATCGGCCTTTTCCAGCTTCGGCCAGGGCAATTCCATCGGCACCAGCCTGACCCCTTGGACAGAGGGGCTGCCGGCCGCATTTCAGGCGCGCTTTGGGTACGACCTCATTGACAAGCTGCCCGAGCTCTTTCTCAAAAAGGACGGCCAGGCCGTCGCGCCGGTCAAATGGCAGTACATGGAACTCCTTCAGACCATGTTTCTGGAGAACTGGTGCAAGCCCGTCAAGGAATGGTGCGCCAAGAACAATATGGTCTTCACGGGCCATTTCCTGCACGAGGACAGCCTGATGTGCCAGGCGATCATGCAGGGCTCGCTCATGCGCGCCTATGAATACCAGGATCTTCCCGGCGTGGACGTGCTGTCCGAGGGAAACCGCAACTACTGGATCGTGAAACAGGTGGCGAGTTCGGCCCGGCAGCTTGGCCAGAAGAAAATTCTCAGCGAGCTGTACGGCTGCACGGGCTGGCAGTTTAATTTCCAGTCGCACAAGGCCGTGGGCGACTGGCAGGCGCTGTTTGGCATCAACCTTCGCTGCCACCACCTGTCCTGGTACACCATGGGCGGCGAGGCCAAGCGCGACTATCCCGCGAGCATCTTCTTCCAGAGCGGCTGGTGGAAGGACTACCACTTCGTGGAGGACTACTACGCGCGCCTCAACACCCTACTGGCCCAGGGCCGTCCGGCGTGCGATGTGCTCGTGCTCAGCCCGGTCGAAAGCACCTGGTGCCAGGCGGGGGTCGGCTGGGCCGACGGGCTCTCGGCAAAGACCAAGGAACTGCAGGCGCTGGAGCGCGGCTATCAGGAACTTTTCTTCTTCCTTACGGGGTCGCACATCGACTTCGACTACGGTGACGAGGAAATGTTTGCGCGGCTCTGCCGCGTGGAACGCGACGGGGACACGCCGGTGCTCCGCTTCGGCAAGGCTGACTACCGGGTTGCGGTGGTGCCCATGATGACGACGATCCGCAGCAGCAGCCTTGCGCTGCTCGACGCCTTCCAGCAGGCGGGCGGCAAAGTGATCTTTGCGGGCGCGCCCCCGGTCTACGTGGATGTGGTCAAGTCCCCGGCGGCAGCGGAGCTGGCCGCCAAGACAACCCAGGTGGACTGGAAGCGCGAGGCGCTCGCCGATGCCGTCAGGAATACCCTGCGCATGCCGGTGGAGATTGTGGACGCCAAGGGCGCGGCGGTCGAACAGGTCTTCTGCCAGTTGCGCGACGCCGGCGACACCAAGATTCTGGCCGCAATCAACACCAGCACCGACAAGGAACAGCGGGCCGTAACCATCCGCGTCAAGACTGCCGGAGCCGTGACCGAATGGAACTGCCTCACCGGAGAACGGCGCGGCGTCTCCGCCACGGAACGTTCCGGCTGGACTGAGTTCACCACCGATTTCGTTCCCAGCGGCGAGCATGTTTATGTGTTCACCCAAAAGCCTGTCGAGGGC
>CAIUWO010000849.1 GCA_903902895.1 Candidatus Hydrogenedentota bacterium
CGCTCCTGCTGCCCAATCACCTGCCCCTGCTCCTGGAGCACCGCCACATGCTGCTGAATGGCCTCGCGGATGTTTCGCTTGGTCTCCTCGATGGTTAGTCCGTTGCTGAAGCAACCGGGCAGCGTCGGGCTGTAGGCAAAATATCCCTCGTCTTCCGCCTCCTTCTCAATAACGATTTCGAAATTGTAGAACCGCATTGAAACCTCCATATACTTCGCGCATCCGCGGCGCCCTATGTTCACAGTTGGCGTCAAAGCCTGTAAAGACTATACCAGATGTTCAAAAAATGGGCCAGCCCTCCGTTTGTGGCCCCAGCCGCCGCTCATGGCGGGCGCGACCCGCGAACTGCCGCGCAACGCCCCCGGCGTCATCGTGCAGGACGGCCCGGCCGCCCAGCTCTACCCGCTGGCCGTCAACGCCGCCGGCCAGTACGACACCTTCGTCGGCCGCATCCGCGAGGACCTGTCGCACCCCAGCGCGCTCGACATGTGGATCGTCGCCGACAACCTGCTCAAGGGCGCCGCGTCCAACGCGGTGCAGATCGCCGAAATCCTGTAAGGCACAGGCGCAAACGCGAAACACACGCGCGGCCGGGAACCTAACGGATCCCGGCCGCGCTTTCTTGTATAATCGCCATGGACGAAATGGACCGTCGCTGCTGCGTCCATGTCGTCCATTTTGTCCACAGAACCGGGAGGAGTACACATGATCGGCATGATGCTGTGCATGGCGGGAATCGTGATGAGTGCCACAGCGGGCCAAAGTGCGTCGGAAGCGCCCCCTGTCGCGGCAAAACCCGTGCCTGCCTGGCAGCTGGTCCACCACGATGAAAAGGACACGCCCGGGGGGAAGGAATATCTGGCCACCCTGGAGATTCCCGACCTCTCGCTTTCCCTGGCCCTTATGAACTGCTCCGAGAGTCCCTCGCATGAGTGGGCCGTCGATAAAGATACGCTCGGCGCGGAGTGGTTGGAACCGGACCGTATCCTGTGGATTCACTGGTGCACGACGCGGATGGGCAATGGGAATTACCGGGCCGAGGCGCACGTAATCCTATCCCTGGCCGTATCACCCGCAAAGGAGCTGCTCCGGGAAGCCTTCATAGAATGGGGGAAGGGGGGAATCAATGACTATGAGCAGACCAACGCAACTTACCGCTTGGAAAGGTCGTCTCCGGTCCGGATTGTTATTTGCCGAACTGTGACGCATGACGTGTCGGAGACGGATGAGAATGCAGGGGTGCCACTGTCAGTCATTCCTGGTTGGGGAGTCCGGCTTCGTCATTACCGAATTGTCCAGGAAAGCCGGAGCGAAATTGAGCCGGAGGACCGGTTGGGAAAACACGTTCACTGTTGGCAACGCGCGTGGCTGGATCTTGATGCTACGCCCCTTTTCAAAGGGGACATTCCCGAATACAAAACTCGCGAGTACACCCTTCAGGAGGTGGCGGAGTTTCTTGTTCTTTATCTCTGTCCCCGATACGGCAAATCGCCCGGTATGGGAAGTTGTCTGCCTGAGGAACAGGAGAAAATGCAGAAAGAACTGCTCAGTCGTAATCGCACTCTCTCACCAGACAAAAAAATGCGTGGAAGAATAGAGATCCCGCTGTTCAGTTTCCGCCCCGTCATAGCGCCCCTGTGCCCGGAATGCGACTATTATCCGTTCAACTGAGCGCGTGTTACCCTCGATCCTGAGCCGCAAAGGGTGCGGAGTCCCGCGAAGAACCAGCACATTCCTGTCCAGCGACGTTCGCTGCGCCGTCAGCACGCTGGTGTCCTTGGGGTGGCATGCCAAGAGCTTATCGGGACGACCCTTCCGCCCCGGTTGTGCAATAATCGTGGCGGATAGGACTTTGTGGATGAAGTGGACCACGTGGAGAGGGAGTATCCTGTCCACCAAGTCCACGCCGTCCATGCCGTCCACAGGCAGGAGACTTGGCATGTTCAACTTACTCCTTTGCATTACAGGAATCATGATGGGCGCCACAGCCGCCAACACTTCGCCGATGGCGGACTGTTACCGTCCCATCGACGGCGGTTTCGAAATCACGCTTACGGCGGACCCCTCCATTCCGCGCCCCGCGACGGGGTCGCAGATTGGCGTGGTGGACACGGCGCGCAACACCTACGGCGAGGGGCATGCCATTGCCGGGCCGCCGAGCGGGGACAATCCGCGGCTGCACCGGCGGCCGCTCTATCCCCCAGCGGACAAGTCGCTGCTCTGGAACCGGGCGGAACGGGAGAAGCTGACGCTCTTCGGCTTCCGTCCGCTGGTGGTGGCGTACAACGAGCCGCGTTTCCTGTTCGACCTGCATTCGGCGGGCGGGCTTTCGGGACACCTTCTTGTCGGGCTGGTGAAGGAGGATGGCACGGGCAAGTGGCTACACGAATGGCCCGAGATCACGGTGCGCTATGTGGAGGGCCGGATGTGCTACCGGCTGTCGGACCCGGCCTTTCCGGGCGTGAGCCTTATACTGGAAGCCGCGGCGCTTTCGGACAGCGTAGGCGTGATTCTTAAAGTGAGCGCGGAAGGGCTGCCGAAGGGCACGCGGCTGGTGTGGGCCTATGGCGGGGCGTCGGCCTTCTTTACCAACTACGCGATGAACGCGCCGGAATTTAACTTCAGCCCGGCGCAGTGCGCCAGGGACCGCATCGAACTCGCCGAGCACCAGTTCACGCTCAGCCGCGCCTATGCCAAGCCGGACGTCGTTCTCAATGAACCCTTCGCCGCGGCGCGTCATTTGGACGGCTGGAAACTGAAGCTCTCCGGCGGCAGTTCATATAAGGAGAAGTTTGGCTGGGGCGCGCCGGAGGCGTTTGTGAAATCGCCGGCCGAACTGCTGGCCACGGCGGAATGGAGTTGCGGCGCGCAGGAGAACCGGGTCGCGCTGCAATGCGCGGCGCTGCCGGAAGGCCAGGCCGAGGGCTACATCGTTGTCGGCGCGGGCGGCAACATCGCGAACGCGCTCAAGCACCCGGACGACGCCTGGGCGGCGGCGCTGGCGCGCAACAAGGCCATTGCCGAACGCGTCACCGTGCAGACGCCGGACCCGTACCTGAACGCGGCGGTGACGATGATGGCCTTCGCCACCGACGGCACCTGGGGCGACTCCACCGTAATGCACGGCGCGTGGTCGTGGCGCTTCGGCTATCTCGGCTGGCGCGGCTGGTACGGCTCCAACTGCTACGGCTGGACCGACCGCATCAAGCGCGCCATCCAGAACCAGGTGAAGCACGGCCTGATCACCAAGGGCGACGACGCGGGCGCGATCAGCAGCCTGCTCGAC
>CAIUWO010000850.1 GCA_903902895.1 Candidatus Hydrogenedentota bacterium
AGGCAAGGATGGTCAAAAAGAGGGTTCCGGCTCAAGTATCGAAAAAAGAGTTTTGCCTTCTAACTGACTGTATTACAGCATGTTGCAAAAGGCAGTTTAAAAACGTTGGGACAGCAGTGTATTTCTATAGGTGTTTTTTGCGGATGGAGCATACGGTGTCATGTTTTTGGGTCCCGCCCTCGTTGCACCTCCACTCCTGAGTATGGGCAAACAGGGTTCCGATTTGCCAAGAGAGAGCTTCGATAGACCATCGGATATTATAACATATTTGTACTAGTACGGGCGTATTTCACTGACACTCCACTCTGTCTTGTCTTTGCGAATCGCCGCCTGTTTGCCCCCCCCCAGTGATCTCGGAGTGCGCCTGGCATAGAGAGGCATCCTGAGTGAGTCTTATGTTTGATTTGCCAGACCCGAGAAATGCAGACCTTGCGAGGAGGACGCAGTCCGACGCGACAATCTCTTGCCCGCATGAGGCTTTGGGCACACGAGATTGCTTCGCTTCGCTGCCACGAAAGTGTAGGACAAGCGCCCTCGCCTGTCGTCCCAGGGTGTTCGTTACAAGCCGACAGCCGAGGGCGGCTGTCCTACATGCCCGAACCAACTTTCTGCCGCGAATCGCCGCCATGGACGGTCCGGGGTTCGCAATGACGGGTCGTCGATTGTAGTGCTATTTATGACTCACCGCGCCATAGGGGCCTGTGCATGGACAGCGTGGATTATGAGGCGGGGTCGTCATACCGCCTGTTGTTTAGCCTGTTCGGGTCAGGTCTTGAGGTTCACCATTCCGCCAAGAGTCGGAACTCTTGGTCTTCAACGATACCCACTCCCCGCAGAACCTGTCCAGCGCTCCCCCCTGCAATCGGTTTGATCACCGCCTGGCCCCGTTGCTGTGATCGGAACGATGGTTGCCGCGAAAGTGAGCCCAGCGGCGTTATCATGGGGGCGGGCAGTGCAGGCGAGATGCCTGCGCTACGCAAGCCGCCAGTTCGGGGCTTGTGCTTCTTCTACTGGGCCTCTGCGAGCCGACCCATCGAGGCCCCTTACCTAGTCTTGCGGCTGCATGAAACTGTGGTGTGGGTGGACCAGAGGCGGTGCGCTTCGCTTCCACTGCGGATTACGGCCAATGGCGGGTCGTAGCCGCCAAGAAAGTAGCTACCGGCCTTATGCAGGTCCTGCCCCCCCCTTTCAGGACCTTCCAAAGACCGCGACAGCGCAGAATCGGAGGATTACCTGTAAAGTGGCCTGCTCCCCCCGTCATTCCCGCGAAAAACGGGAATCCATGCTTCTCAAGGACTTTCACATATACGCAAAGACTGGTCCCCGCTTTCGCGGGAATGGCGGCAGGGATGATGCTTTTGCCGTGGCATTTATGAAATGCCTGCAGGCGGGAATGGCGCTAAGTTTGGCGCGTATCACTGCCGCCCGCCGCATGGGTGGGCGCCGCGTTCCGCACCAAATCCCGCCCACCCCTAGAGTCATCAAAGGCTGCTGGGAAAGTGCGTCACTTTCGGGCCAAGTCATGTCGCGAGAGGATAGGATAGCTCATCAGGGAGGACGCACCGGGAGCAATGCACAAGACCGCCGTGACGGCGGCGGCATGCACCGCAGGCGTCCCACCCTCCTCGTGTCCCGGGCGTTCCACCGGGAGTCGCCGCCACAGTCGGTCTGAGGCTCCCAAAGCCCAACTACGGAGGGTTCTTAAAAGATGTTCCACGTGGAACATGGCGCGGTGCGATGGAACTCAGGCGTTGCGGCGGACGATGAACAGTTCCCCGCGCCGCGCCCCGTCTGTGGACCAGTGGTCTTCCCAATGTTCCACGTGGAACATCTCCCCGTTAAACTCCGCCGGTGCGCCGGACTGGCACAGGAACACGCCGTCCACGGGCATCCACTCGACTAGGGCCTGCTGGATTTTGGCCGGGGCCTCGACGGCACGCGCGGTGACCAGCGCCATGGTCCTGCCCTGCACGGCGGCGGGGAAGTCGCCATGGATGATTTCCACCCCCTGAAGTCCCAGCGCGGCCACCACCTTGCGCAGGAAACCCACCTTCTTTACGGACCGCTCCACCAGGGTCACGGCCAAGTCGGGAAGGGCTATCTTCATCGGAATCGCCGGATAGCCACCCCCTGGACCAATATCGAGCAGGGTTGCCCCCCCCAAGCCCAAGCGGGCCACCACCGACACCAGACTGAGGGCATCGGGCAGATGGACCGTCTCCAACTGCCTGGAATCTCCAATGGACACAAGACTGGCGACCTTGTTCCATTCGCGTATCAGGGCGGCATGGCGCGCCCATTGTTCCAGGGCGCATTGGGGGACGGGAATGTCCTCGCGTTGCAGAAGTTCTAGCAGTTGTTCGGGTTGCATGGGTGAAAGCATACCCTTCCGAACCCCTCCGCCGCAAAGAACTGCTCCACCGAAAACATTTTTCGCGCTATTTTTTGCCCTTTTTTTTAGCTCTTCTTCACAGTTTAACCCCCCGGGCCGGGCCCGCCTCCGGGAAGGCCACAAATTGATTTCATGGGTGTAATGTGTTATCGTTCCATGACTTACCGCAGGAGCGGTGCATGCGCCGCCCTGCATGATTGGGTGATTTTGTGAAGCATCTGGTGCTTATAGGCGACGGCATGGCGGACTATCCGCTTGACGCGCTGGATGGCCGGACCCCCATCGAGGCGGCGGCCACGCCGGCGATGGACCGTCTTGTCGCGCAGGGAACCATCGGCCAGTATTGTCCCATCCCGGAGGGCATGCCCCCGGGTAGCGACATTGGCAACCTGTCCCTTTTCGGCTATGACCCCCGCGCCACCTTCAGCGGGCGCGCGCCCATGGAGGCGGCCAACCAGGGCATTGCCCTGGCGGCCGATGAGGTGGCGTTCCGCTGCAATCTCGTCACGCTGGCGGACGGCCGGATGCACGATTTCACCTCGGGCCACATCACCACCGACGAATCCCGGGTCCTTGTTGCCGCGCTGAACGAGGCGCTGGCCGCCGAGTTCCCCGTCGCGTTCAACACGGGCGTGAGCTACCGCCACCTGGCCGTCGTGCGCGCGGGCGCCGCCGCCTCCGATGACGCGCTCGCGGCCGCGCAGTGCACGCCGCCGCACGACATCACCGGACAGGACTATGCCGGATACCTGCCCGAAGGCGAAGCCAGCACGCTGATCCGCGCCATGATGGACCGTTCGCGCGCGGTGCTTGCCGGCCACCCCGTCAACGTCGACCGCATCGCCCGGGGGCTCAGCCCCGCCACGTCGATCTGGCTGTGGGGACAGGGACGGGCGCCCAAGATGGCCCGCTATGCCGAACTCTACGGGAAGACCGGGGCCGTGGTTTCGGCCGTGGACCTGGTCAAGGGCATAGGCGTGTGCGCGGGACTGCAGGTGCTCGACGTGCCCGGCGCGACCGGGTGGCTCGACACCAACTATGCCGGCAAGGTCAGCGCCGCGCTCACCGCGCTGGAGACGCTCGATGTCGCGTTCATCCATGTGGAGGCGCCCGACGAGACGGCGCACCAGGGCCGCATCGATCTGAAGATGCAGGCCATCGCCGATTTTGACCGCCACGTGGTCGCGCCCTGCCTTGCCTGGGCCGAGCGCCGCGGTGACACGCGCGTGCTGGTTGCGCCGGACCATTTCACGCTCATCTCGACCAAGACCCATGCCGGCGGCCCCGTTCCCTTCGCCCTCTACGGGCCGGGCGTGCCCGCCAGCGGCCAGACCGCCTACTCGGAGGGTGTTGCCGCCACAAGCGGCATTCTCATTCGCGACGGGCACCGGCTCGTGCGCGCCTTCCTTGGCGACGCGGCGCCGGCCCTCTGATCCCCCCGGGGAACTTCCCGGGCGCGCGGCCGTGTTTCCCATGCAGTTCCGGACCCATATCCCGCCCCATCGGGCGCAGCGGAGTATAGTACAATGGCGTTACACATAGATATTTATGACACCACATTGCGCGACGGCGCGCAGGGCCCGGGGGTGAAGTTTTCCTCCGACGACCAGCTTCGGGTGGTCAAGGCGCTCGACACCCTGGGGGTGCGCTATATCGAGGGCGGCCAGCCCGGGTCCAACCCGAAGGCGGTGGAGCTGTTCCGCCGCGCGGCCGACCTTGATCTGAAGACGGCCGAGATGGCCGCTTTCGGCAGCACGCGCCATTCCAAGTCGGCCGTGGAGGACGACCCCAACGTCAAGGCGCTGCTCAAGGCCAACACCCGGGTGGTCACGATCTTCGCCAAGACCTCGGCGCTGCACGTGCGCGAGATTCTGGGCGTGACGCCGGACGAGAACCTCAAGCTCATCGAGGAGACCGTGGCCTACCTGACCGCCCACAACCGGGCCGTGTTCTTCGACGCGGAGCATTTTTTCGACGGTTACGCCGAGGACGCCGCCTACGCGCTGGCCGTGCTGGAGACCGCGCTGAACGCGGGCGCCGCGACGCTCCAGCTCTGCGAGACCAACGGCGGCCGCCTGCCCTTCGAGGTGGAGGCGGCGACGGCGGACGTGTGCCGCCGTTTTCCCGGGGCCGTGATCGGCATCCACGCCCACAACGACTCGGGCTGCGCCGTGGCCAACACGCTCGCGGCGGTGCGCGCCGGGGCGACGCAGGTGCAGGGCACGATCAACGGCTACGGCGAGCGCACGGGCAACGCCGACCTGTGCACCATCATCCCCAATCTCCAGCTCAAGATGGGCTACGACGTGTTTCACGCGGACCAGCTCGCCCGGCTCACGCGCAAGTCGCACCTCATCGCCGAGCTGGCCAACATGAGCCCGCGGGACCACGCCCCCTATGTGGGCCGCGACGCCTTCACGCACAAGGGCGGCATGCACGCCGACGCGGTGCGCAAGTGCAAGGTGAGCTATGAGCATGTGGACCCGGCGCTCGTGGGGAACCAGACCCACGTCGCCGTCAGCGAGATGTCGGGCCGGTCCAGCCTCATGCACAAGGCCGCCGAACTGGGCATCGCGCTCGACCGCAACGACGCCTCGACGAAGGAAATTCTGGCGCGCGTCAAGGACCTTGAAAACGAGGGCTACGAGTTTGAGGGCGCCGACGCCTCGCTGGACCTGCTCATGCGCAAGGCCACGGGCCGCTTCGAGTCGTCGTTCAAGCTGCTGGGCTATCACGCCCGCGTGAACCAGGCCGGAACGGGCGCGGCCACCGTCTCCGAGGCCACCGTGAAGGTGCAGCTTCCGGACGGGCGCGTCGAGCACACCGTCGCCGAGGGCCACGGCCCCGTCGACGCGCTCAACATGGCCCTGCGCAAGGCGCTGCGCGACACCTATCCCGAAATCGCCGATGTCCACCTGGAGGACTACAAGGTCCGCATCCTGGACGGCAAGCTCGCCACCAGCGCCAAGACGCGCGTGCTCATCGAGTCCAGCGATTCCGAGGAGTCCTGGAGCACCGTGGGCGTCTCGGAAAACATCATCACCGCCTCCTGCGTGGCGCTGGTGGACAGTCTGGAATACAAACTGATGCGCGCGCGCCAGCGCCAGGAAAACGGAAACGGCGACAAGGCCTGAGCGCGGGGTATAATGGTTCAGTGAGTCGCGCGGCGCCCGTCGGGCGCGCCGCGCCGCGTTCCCAGCCCGACGGAGGCAGATGACATGCGCAACAGGCAGCTTATTGGCGCGGCCCTCCTGATGGCCCTCCTCGGCGGCGCGCTCGGCGCCCCGGCGCAGACCACCGCCCCCGCCGTTACCATCCAGCGCGTCGCCGTGCCCGCCGTCTACACGCCCGGGCAAATCATAGACGTCACCGTGACCATAACCAAGAACGACTCCCGCGATGTCACGGCCATTGCCGTTGTGGACACCGTGCCCGGCACCTGGACCCTGCAAAATTTCTCCGCCACCACGCCCGCCATGCGCCCCGCCAGCGGCTTGGAGCGCGTCAACGCGGACGGGTCCAAGAACTTGGAGTTCTTCTACATCACGATACCCGCGTTCCCCGTCATGTTCACGTACCGCGTGGCCACCGGGCTCGCCGACACGGGGCCGCTGAGCATCTCGGGTCTTGCCAAATTCCGCTTCTCCGCCGGCCAGGAAGAGTCCCCCGTCGTTGTCACGCCCGTCATAGCCACCGCGCCCAGCGAGGGCGAGGGCGAGCCCCCCACGGACGGCGGATGCACCGGGTGCAGTCAGGGTACCAAGGACCTGGGGGTCACGCTGGGCGATCTCTTTGTGTCCGCGCTGGCGCTGGTCACGCTGCTGGCGCTGTCCCGGCACCGCGGCTAGCGGTGAAAAAGGAATCGGCGATACGGCCCCAAGCCCGGGAAACGCGCCCGCTTGAGTCCCCCTTTGCACGGGGACTTGGAAGCACATCCCCCGCCGCTCCGCGGCACCCCCTTCAAAGACAGAGAGGACAAAATGAGCGGTTGGGCCATGGTGCGGTGGTCCACATCCCCCGTCCGGCTTTTGTCCCCGCCGTCTTTGAAGACAGGAGGGGGGCAGAAATCGCTTTGAGGAGAGACTGTCAACCCGGAGGGCTGAAAGGCCCCGCCTTTTCCACTTACGCGACTGATCGTGTCTGCCTTTGCAGCCGGCTTCAGCCGGCTCTTCTTTGCCCCCGGCTTCAGCCGGGGGGTAAGGATGATGTCTCCTTTCACGGTATTCCAGCGCGCTTCAGCGTGCTTATCACGGCTTTAGCCCTTCTGCCCGTCAGTGCTTGGCTAAAGCCTCCTGAAAGCGCGCTAAAGCGTGCTGCATTTGTACGGTCCACCCTGTGTGCCCCCCGGCTGAAGCCGGGGGCAAAGAGGAGCCCGCTGAAGCGGGCTAATAGGATGCACTGCCGACTTTTATCCTCCCTGCCCTCGAAGGGGGATGGGGGCAGGCGCGTGGTCTGGTCGTGGCGAGACATGTTCCTCCCCGGGGACTTTTGTCCCCCGCATCTTCAAAGGGGGACTGGGAACCGCTTCCCCCAGGGGTGTTTATGGGAATGCGGCCCATGCGGCTGATCATCGCCAAACCCCGCGGCTTTTGCGCCGGCGTGGACCGCGCCATACGCAGCGTCGAGCGCGCGCTGGAACGCTACGGCGCGCCCGTCTATGTGCTCAACAACATTGTTCACAACGCGCACGTCGTGGACGAGCTCCGCAAGAAGGGCGCCGTCTTTGTGCGCAGCCTCGACGACGTGCCCGAGGGCGCCCACCTGCTTTTCAGCGCACACGGCGTCGGGCCCGACCGCTGGGAACACGCCAACCGCCTGAGCCTGCGCGTCATCGACGCCACCTGCCCGCTGGTGGAAAAAGTGCACACCAAAGCCCGACGCTTCGCCGAAAAGGGCTTCACCGTCGTCATGATCGCCGAACCGGGCCACGATGAAACCGTCGGCACCCTCGGCTGGGCCCCCGACCACATCCGCATCATCCAGAAACCGGAAGACGTCGACCGGCTCGAAATCGATGACCCAGAAAAACTCGCCTACATCACCCAGACCACGCTCAGCGTCAACGACTGCCAGGAAGTCATCGCCGCGCTGCGCCGCCGCTTCCCCGACATACAGGGCCCCGCCCAGGCCGACATCTGCTACGCCACCTCCAACCGCCAGGCCGCCGTCGTCACCCTCGCCCCCGAGGCCGACCTCGTCCTCGTCGTCGGCGACCCCGAAAGCGCCAACTCCACCCGCCTGCGCGACATCGCCCGCGCCCTCGGCAAAGCGGCCCAGCTCATCCCCGACGCCGCCGCCATCCGCGCCGAATGGGTCGCCGATGTCAGCACCGTCCTCATCACCTCCGGCGCCTCCGTCCCCGAAAGGCTCGTTGAAAACGTCATAGCATGGTTCCGTGCCCATGGCGAGTGCCAGGTCGAAGAGCGCTCCCTCACCCACGAAGACACCGAATTCCGACTGCCCAAGGAAATCGCGTAGGCCTTGGCGTCACAAAGTCACGTCCGTCTCGCTGCCAATTTGCACTTGGCAACTGAGCGAAGGGACTGGATTCCCGCTTTCGCGGGAGTGACGGAAGGGAATAGGAATAATGGAACGGCCCGACTTTCCTTTTGGGAAGGCCGGGCCGTGGAATTTTTATTGGGTTTGTGAACGTGTCAGATGCGGATGGGCATG
>CAIUWO010000851.1 GCA_903902895.1 Candidatus Hydrogenedentota bacterium
CCCCGTCTTGCGCCAGCCAGCGAAGCTTGGCCGTGCCGCCGGTGCCGCGCCCCATGGCCACCGCGCTCAATCCGGTGCAGTCGGCGTCCAGCGGTATGGGGTCGGACACCACAACCACGGGCGCGCCGCCGCTCAGGCGCAGCGCCCCCGAGCCCTGCAGGCACGTCTCGCGGTCGATGCGCCATGCCTCCGCCGCAGCGTCAGAGCGCCATCCGGAGGGCTGACCCGGGGCGCTGGCGGCGGCTTTTTCAAAGACGCCGGCCGGCAGCAGGGACTGGGACTCAAACACCGTTTCGACCGCGGCCGGGGATGGGTCCTCCGCAAACACACCCATGGAAACAACAAGTGCCGCCATCAGCATCAAACACGCGCTTCGCATCACGAAAACAACCTCCTGATAGGACGGGCAGGGCCTTCGTGCCCGCCGCAAAGCCTTAGAATATACGCAACACGGCGCGGATACAAACCGGAAGAAGCGGAAGCCGGACCGCGACACGGATACGGGATTGACCCACGAAGGATTGGGATGCCCTTGCAGGGCAGGGCGGGGAGGGCGCGGTTTACCCCGGGGCGCACTTGCCTTTCAGGCCGCGTGCGGCCCGGGGCTAAAAATGGGTGACGCCTTCGGCGTCGCACATGTCCATGTCCCAACGGGACAGCCCAATCGCAGCCCAGGGCCACCCGCAGCCCGAAGGGCAAGGGTGCCCCTGGGATTGCCCAGATTTTTTGGGCCACCCTGAAGGGGTATCCCAACAGGGCAATATCCGCGACCGCGCAGGGCCGCGCCTTAGTGCTGCCTTTCAGGCCGCAAAAAAGAACCGGCGGGACGCCGTGAGGCGTCCCGCCGGTATGGTCTAGAAACAGGGGTTGGCTTAGAAGCCGGTCAGGGTGCCGACCAGTTCAGCCATCGCCCGATTGGCCGGGGCCGCACCGTTCGGGCTGTTGTCGTACTTCAGGAACTCAACGTGACCGTCCATGTACAGGACGTTCGCGCCGCCGGGGATATGGTTGTAGGCCGCCGGGTTGGTGGCGAGCTGGTCGAACATGATCCACACCGAGCTCTGGGCAACATTTGCGGAACCCGCGTTGTTGATGTCGGTGATGAGGAAGCGCTCAATGCCTTCGCGCAAACGGTAGACGGTATTGCCGCCGCCATTGCCCATGCCGGGAAGCGGGGTGGAGAGGTCAAGCATATTGACGTCTTCATCCGCCCGGCCATAAGTGCCCTGCGCCAGACCCGAAACGTACGGCCCAAGGGCCGCGACATCAACGAGGCGTGTCAGCACGCCGCCAAACTGAACCGGACCCGCCGAGTCCGGCTTCACCGTGCTGGTGTCCACACCGAGCATCTGAAGAACGGAGAAGAACCCCATGGAGGTGATCAGCGCCGTGTCTCTCGCGTTGTCCATCACATAACCCAAATAACCGTAGCTGTTGTCGATGGCGCGACCGCACATGCCACCGTTCTGAACCGCATAACCAAAGCACCACTGCCCGGCCTGGGGCCCGCCGGCAAACTTGGCATTGGCCATGGCTTCGGCGAGTCCCGCCTTGGACGGGCAGAACACGATCGCGGGGTCAGTCAGGTACTCGGGATACATGGCGAACACGTTCGGGCCGACGTCGATGGAGCCCTTGTAACCGCCGATCACGCCGGTGTCCCTGTCAACGGCCGGGAAACTGCCGATCTGGATGGTCGGGAACGCGCCCTTGGCTTCGTTGTTGTACATCTTGAACACAATGCCCATCTGCTTCAGATTGTTCTGGCAGGAGGAGCGGCGCGCGGCTTCGCGGGCGCGGGCAAGGGCAGGCAGCAGGATGGCTGCCAGGATGCCGATGATCGCGATGACCACGAGCAGTTCGATCAGGGTAAATCCACGTTTCTTCATAGTATGCATTCCTTTTTCTACCCACACTTGCCGTGCTGTCGCCTCACCTCGGCGCAACCCGACCGGGCCATTTGGGTAATCGATGGCACCGTTGATACTATACCACGGAACCCGCGGTTTTTGTCAAGAATCCAGAATCATTTGCGCCTGTCGCGGGAAAACCCAAGCACCCCAGTATTCTAAGGCATAAACCAGCGGGTGTCAAGGGTCACGTTCTCGCAGGAATCACTTGACGGCGCCCCCTTCAAACCGTATTATTAGGGTGAGGTTAACGGTTACCCCGAACAGGACGTCCCAAACGTCCCCTTTGGGGCACAGGCGGACAGGGGTACCCCCCCCCGGAGTGACAACGGATGTTGAACAATCCCAGCGGAAAGACGCATTGGACCATACATGACATAGCCCGTGAGACGGGGGTCTCGGCCAAGACGGTCAGCCGCGTTCTCAACCACAAGAACGGCGTGGGGCCCGAGG
>CAIUWO010000852.1 GCA_903902895.1 Candidatus Hydrogenedentota bacterium
GGCCTTGAGGAACCCATGCGCCAGTCCGACGTCATCCCCTCGGTGGTGGCCGACATGTTTGTGACCGGCGAGGAGTCGGGCCGCGTGGACGACGTGGCCGAGCAGATTGCCGGGGTCTACGAACAGGAGGTCCGCATCGCCGTGGATGGTGTGGGCGAGGCCATCCAGCCCATCTTCACCCTCTTCGTCGGTGTTTTCGTGCTCATCCTCTTTGTGTCGCTGTTTCTGCCGATGATTCACATGATTGACCAGTTGGGCGGCCAAGCCACGGGCGGCTGACCGGCGCAGGGATAACAAGAACACCCACTCCTGAAACCCCTGTCCAGGAATAGGCAGGGGTTTCTTTGCGTTTAGCCATGCAACACGACTATAATAATCGTGATTATAATCTTAAGCCCCCCCCCAAAAAAAAAGGGTCGGGGAAGCGACCACAAGGAGTTTGTGACATGAAACGGTCCAGAACGCGTTTTTCACGAATTGTTCAGAAGTTGGCGTTGCTGGTCGCAATGACAGCACTGCCGATGGTCATGGCGGCGCACCCCGCCCGGGCCACCGACGGGCACCAGCTCATCGGCATCGGCGCGTTGCAGGAGGCCAATGGCGGCGCTGGCGTGGCCAGCCCTAAAGACAGCACCTGGGTGCTGCTGAATCCTGCCGGTATCGTGGATTTGGACCGCCGCTTTGATTTCAGTTTTGAGTATTTCAGGCCGTATCGGTATCTGGAACCCCATGGTTTTGTGCTGCCCAATTCCGCGGCGGGCCGGATGCAGGATGACGGCGCCTTCCCCATCCCGGCGATGGGCCTCATTTTCCCCCATGGCCAGGGGGCCTTTGGTGTCGGGCTGTTTGCGGTCAACGGCATGGGCGTGGATTACCGCAGGTCGCGCACGATTATCCCCCGGATCTTCGGCCAGAATTTCGACCGGCGCACACAGTACGGCGTCATGAAACTGAGCCTCGCCTACGCCTATAAATTCGATAACGGCTGGTCGCTGGGTGTTTCGGCCAATATCGATTACGAGCGCTTCAAGACGGACATGCTCACGCTGGGATTCTGGGAAACCTCGGGCAAGAACGATTGGGATGACGGATGGGGCGGGGGCCTGACACTGGGCGTGTACAAGACCTGGGACCGGTGGAGCCTTGGCGCCGCCTATACGACGCCGCAGTTTGTGCAGACCTTTGGCAAGTACAAGGACCTGCTTCCCGACCCGCTCGACCTGCCCCAGACCGTCCAGGCCGGCATCGCCTTCAAGGCCACGCCGGACGTGGAACTGCTGCTGGACTACAAGTTCATCAACTGGGAGGGCGTGGACCAAATCGTGCGGGCGCCCATAAAGGGCGGCTTTGGCTGGAAAGACCAGCATGTGGTGAAGGCCGGCGTGAACTGGACGGTAAATCCAAAATGGACACTGCGCGGCGGCGTCTCCTACGGCAATTCCCCCATTACGGAAGAGGTCGTCTTTGCCAACGCGCTGTTCCCCGCCATCACCGAACTGTCCGCGACAGCCGGTGTCTCCTACGCCATCACCGAGAATTCAGACATCCATTTCACCTACGAGCACGCCTTCGGCAACACCCTGACCGACAGCGGCAA
>CAIUWO010000853.1 GCA_903902895.1 Candidatus Hydrogenedentota bacterium
CGCCTTCTGCTTCCCGCCGCTTTCCATCACCTTCTTCACGCCGACCTCCTTCGCCCAGGCATTCCACTTGTCCAGCATGCCCTTCGCCCGGTCCGGCTGGGCCTGGGCGAGGTTGGTCAATTCCGTGCGGTCCGCTTCCAGATCGTACAGTTCCCAGTCACCGGCCGCGGTGGCCACCAGTTTCCACTGGTTCTCGCGCATCGCGCGGTTGCCCTCGTGCTCCCAGAACAGCGGCGAGCGGGCTTCGCGGGTCTTGCCGTCAAACACGGGCGCCAGGCTCTTTCCGGCCAGCGGGGTAATCTTTTGTCCGGCGTTCGAGTCCGGGTAGTGTACGCCTGAAATATCGGCGCAGGTGGCCATAATGTCTGTGATGTGCGCCACCTGATTGGTGAGCGCGCCGTGTTGCTTGATGCGGGCGGGCCAGCGGGCGATCAGCGGCGTGGCGATACCGCCCTCGTGGCACCAGTGCTTGAACATGCGGAAGGGCGTGTTGCTCGCGTTGGCCCAGGGGCGCTTGTAGGCGGTGTAGGACTCGCGTGTGCCCGGCTGCGCGCCGGGCTTGTGCAGTTTCGGCTTGTTGCAGTCCTCATGGCAGCCGCCGTTGTCGGCCAGGAACAGCACGAGCGTGTTGTCCTCCATGCCCTGCTTCTTCAGCGTGTCCAGCACGCGGCCGATGCCCTGGTCCATGCGGTCGATCATGGCGGCGTACACGGCCATGCGCAGGTCCCAGTCTTCCTTGTTCTCCACCCCGTCCCACGCGGGCACCTCGCTGTCGCGCGGGGAAAGCTTCCACTTGGGATCAATGATGCCCTGCTTTACCATGCGCGCGTAGCGCTCTTCGCGCAGCTTGTCCCAACCCATGCCGTACTTGCCCCGGTACTTGGCGATGTCCTCCTCCAGTGCGTGCAGCGGCCAGTGCGGTGCCGTGTACGCCAGGTAGAGCAGGAAGGGCTTGGCCTTGTCGTGCTCCTCCAGATAGCGCACCGCGTTGTCCGTGAACGCGTCGGTCATGTAGAAATGGTCGCCCTCGGGCGTGTAGGGGTCGTCGTCTTGGACCATGACGCGGCGCGGGTTTTCTTGCTGGAGAATCTCAAAGTAACTGCTGGCCCCGCTGATGAGGCCGAAGTAACGATCAAAGCCGCGCTTGCGCGGCCAGTGTTCCGCCTTCTCGCCCACATGCCACTTGCCCGACATGTAAGTGCTGTACCCGGAGTTTTTCAACAACTCCGCCATTGTCACACAGTTCTGGTTCAGGTAACCCTGGTAGGGTCCTTCCGGACGCTCCTTAGTCCCGCCCCCGGTCATGTCGCCCATGCCCGCCTGGTGCGGATAGAGCCCCGTGAGCAGCGCCGCCCGCGACGGACAGCACCGTGCCACGTTGTACGCCTGTGTGAAGCGAATCCCCTCCCCGGCCAAACGGTCCAGGTTGGGCGTGTGAATCTCAGAGCCGTAGCAGCCGATATCGGAGAAGCCCAGGTCGTCGGCCATGATGACAACGATGTTGGGTTTCGCTCCCCCCTCCGGCGCGGCCGCGCCGAATGCGTTTTGACTCGGACAAAGTGCGGCGGCCGAAACGGCGGCGAAACTTGTGCTCATAAACTGGCGGCGGTTCATCGAAAGGCTCTCCATCAGGGTTAACTGCAAACATCAATGAAAGGGCATTTCGTAACATGGATGAACAGGATGTACAGGATAGCAGAGAAACCGCTGTAGCCTTTCATCCAGTGCATCCTGTTCATCCATGTTACGAGTCTTCCCCTGTTTACTCAGCCGTTCGGAATCTCAAACACATCCCCCGTCTCGCGACACCATTGTGCAAGCCGCGTCCGGCATTCCTCGAGGAGAGCCTTCTTTTCAGGATCGACCGCCAGATTCGTCGTTTCGCCCGGGTCCGTCTCCATATCAAAGAGTTGTTCGCGGAGCGTTCCTTCCGAATAGACGATATACTTGTGGCGCTGGGTGCGGAGCACGCGGCCGCGGATGCCGGTCGCGTGGCCCTCGTATTCAAACTGCGTCTCAACGACGAGGTCATCGCGCCATTTATCCGGGGCCTTGCCTTCCGCGAGCGGGCGGACGCTGCGGCCCTGTAACCCGTCGGGTGCGGCGATTCCGGCGTAGTCGCACAGGGTGGGGATCAGGTCGAGGCCCGTTGAAACCAGATGCTCACGGTCAACCGTGCCCGCTTTTGCAAACGCCTTCCCGCCCAGGATGAAAGGCACCCGCGTGGTCTCTTCGTAGAGGACCTGCTTCTGGTTCCAGTGATGGGCGGCGGTGCCGTCGCCGTGATCGGCGGTAAAGACGATAAGCGTGTTCTCCTCCTGCCCGGACGCACGGAGCGCGTCGAGCAGTTGGCCAATCAGCGCATCGACCTTTTCCACAAGCCGGTAGTAGGCCCAGCGGTACTGCCGCCATCGGTCGGGCGCCCAGTCCACGGTGGGATAGACCGACTTGGAGGAGTGCTGCACTTTCCGGATGACATCGGGCTCATGCTCCGGGATGGCAAAGTTGCCGGGCAGGGCCGGACACTGTTCCGGCGGGGGCGGGTCGGGAATGGGGCCGTGGGGCAGCGCATCGCCGCGTGCCCACTGGCAGATGTCGTGCGGGTTTATGAACGACGCCACGAACAGGAAGGGCTTCTCCCGCTTCTGGCCGAAGAACTCGGCCGCGGCGGCCGGAATTTTCGCGTCGGGGCATTTCTCGCCGCCCTTGGGAAACCAGCCAAACCCGTGGACGTCTTTCTGGGAGAGTTCCAGCGGCAGGTGCCATTTGCCCGCGTAGCCGCAGTCATACCCCGCGTCTGTGAAGAAACGGCCCAGCAGCGGTGTGCGAAAGGTCTCGCTCTTTGCGTCAATGTTCCGGGTGATGCCTGTCTCGTGCGGCATCTTTCCCGTCAGCATCACGGTCCGCGAAGGCACGCACAGCGGATTCGCGCAGTAGGCCCTTTCAAAGCGCGCGCCGTTTGCGGCCAGACCATCCATCGCGGGCGTCTTGACGTCGGCGTTTCCGGCGCAGCCCAGCGCGCCCGCAAACTGCTGGTCCGTCATGA
>CAIUWO010000854.1 GCA_903902895.1 Candidatus Hydrogenedentota bacterium
CACACGCAGGACGCGCGTCATCAACCTGCTGCGCATGGGGTTCTTCTACATCAGGAACAAGGGTGTGCGCTTGGAATACGCCCTGGACGCGCTACGGCATCTGGTCACCTTGCAGGTGGCGCCAAACTGGGGATAGGTCAGTGGTGGGAGACCTTCCCCGCGTGGTCGAGGATCCTGCGGTCATTGAGAGTCATGAAGGCGTTGAGCTTGGCGATCCAGTCGCGCATGTGCATTGGGGTGCGGCGCATCGCCTGCCCTTCGGCGAAGATCAGGTACTGTTCCACAAGATTGTTCAGTGCCGCCAATTCGTCCTCATCCAAATAGTTCTTCGCAATGGTCACATCCTGCTTGCGAACTTTCGCACCACGCCAATTGGTCAGGCCCATGTTTGGCCGGGCGCTGTCGGCGCGGTCGTGGATGATTTCCGCCGCAGTCATTCCGGTAATGGCCCAGTGCATTTTGTTCTGCACCGTCTGGAAGAACACGATGCTCATTTCATCCGTGGGGTCATAGTCGATGCTGGTGGCGTAAATGTCTGTAATCTTTTGGTAGAAGCGTCGTTCGGAGGTGCGGATGTCCTGGATTCGCCGGAGCAGTTCGTCAAAGTAGTCAAAGGGTGTGTCCGGATTCTTCAGGCGCTCATCGTCCAAGACGAAGCCCTTAACCACGTATTCCCGGAGTTTCTGCGTCGCCCAGATACGGAACCGGGTCGCGACTGCGCTCTTGACCCGGTAGCCCACCGAGATGATCATGTCAAGGTTGTAGAACTCGACCTCGCGCCTGACCTCACGGATGCCCTCCTGACGAACTAACAAGAATTTCTTGTTAGTTGCCGCCTCATCTAGTTCGCCTTCTTCATAAATCGTTCTAATGTGAAGGCTTATGTTCTGTTGAGTGGTCCGGAAAAGCGTCGCCATGTGCTGCTGGGTGAGCCAGACGCTCTCGCCTTCGAGACGCACCTCGAGCTTAATCCGGCCATCCTCGGCCTGGTAAATAAGAAACTGTCCCTCGGACGGAACCTCTGGATACAATGTTTCCGGCATGCCTGTCCAATGCACCTCACGGTTTCAATTCAGGCCAATTTCCACCACGCTTCAACCATGGATAGGATTCTACTGTGCGAACATCTGCAACGCAACCATACAAACTGCTTGGCGGCGGGGCGCTGTTGCAACTATACTCGTCCGGAAACACGGTGGTCGGAATTCATGGTTGTATTCGCCGATGCTGTATGACCGCCTGATGAAGAGGAACTATTCGGTGACGGGACACACACCATGATGACCGCAATCCGCATCCTGTGGGCGGCCGGCTTGAATGGCTGGATTGCCGCCATGTTCCTCATCACATGGTTTCGTCCCGACACCTTCGGCCCGCTGACGGTGCACCACCTCACCTTTTTGATGCTGATGGAATTCCTGGTGGTCCATGCCTCCGGCTTTCTGGGGGCCATAGCGGCGAAGGACGAACCCCGCTGGGGCCGGGCGGTCATGTTTGGCGGGTTGGGCGCCTTTTACATGATCTTTGCCGTCGGCTTTGCCTTCATGTACGGCGGATGGTGGCCCTTGTGGGCCTTCTGGGGCCTGTTGCTGAGCCGCTTCCCCACCGTCGTGCTGCGGCCGCCAGACCTGCGGGGACAGGCGGCGCTCATGGCAAACTGGGCCGCCATGACCGGCCTCTACCTGGGCGGAACCTTCCTCACGGCGGTCTTCCCCATCCCCCGGTTCGGCGTGACGCGCGACGTGATTGAGGCGCAGCACTTCACGGGCACCGGCCTCTGGCCCGACGAACCCTACCGGGTCATGGCCTTCGGCGCAATCTACTTTCTAGGGCTGGTCGTGGTGGCCGTTGTGAACGAATGGTTTTCCATTGTGCATGGGCGCGGCAAAACGAAAATGAGAACAGAGGAGCTGGTGCCTGCGCGGCGGGATGAAGCGTGACAGCAGCAAGCGTTGAGCATGGACGAGTGGGAGCCTGCGATACGCCGAACTTCCTCAGCAATTAAGTATGGTGTCCCCCGAACTACCAAGTTCACTCACTTGTTCGTTGCTTTTCCGGATTCACCCTCTACGTTCGACTGATGAACCCATCCGGTCACATCGCTACCGTTGCTAGTCACGCGGACACAATAACGAACAAATTCCAGGTTGGACATCGGTGTAACCCGACGTTCGATAATAGTTGCATCTGTGCCTACCGGAACACTGGCTATCATGTCTTCATCAAACCATCTATCGGGTCCCTTTGACAGCTTAATTGCCCCTCCCAGTGAAGCCTTCAATTGTACTACTTCTCCAACAGCTATTTTGTCTTTAGGCGGAGCAAAATACAGGTCATTCAAGTCGACTGATACTCGCATCGGTGCGGAAGTACAGGCGTCTTCCCATTGTCCGTTTGGTGCATACACGGCTTTTCCGGCAGTGTATGTATCGGTTGGACTATCCTGAGGCCTGTAGGCAGCCACCATAACTGCTTTTGCTTGGGTTTCTTTCTCTAGTTCCCGAGCCGCGCGGTCCAAGGTCGCAGTAAGTTGCTCTCTTGTGCGCCCTAATGGAACAACAACACACAGGACTAAACGCTTGGCACAGCCGGTACTCACATCCCTAATTTCACCCGTTCGCGAATATGACGTTTGTTGGTCTGAGAATTTAGCTGGCTGTCTTGCCGCCGGAACGGTCGTTGCCAGGTTGTTCTGCGTGGTTTGTGGGGGCTGGACGAGTGTTGTTCTGTGCTGTGGATTTATTGCGTTTCCAATGGCTCCCAGTACCATAAAGGCAACGAAGAGACCAAAGCATCCGAGACAGCCTTTTTGTGTCTTGCCCATGCCCGGTTTAAATTCGCTGTCAAGGGGCGCGGGCTGTTTCCTGTTCGCTTTATCACGATCCGCTGCATCCATGCGTGCCTGAATCTGTGCACACACATCCACCTGCGGCACAACTGGCAACGGGGCAGGAATGGGAACAAGAACCAATTCTCCGCATTTGCACTTACCCTGCTGACCCGCAAAGGAATCTGGTATTTCGAGTGTTTTCCCACAATGCGGGCAGATAATGCGGATCATGTCAGTACCCCTTTGTGTGGCCCCACTGCTGGCCGCCTAAACTTAAACTGTACGCAACCATGAGCTTGCTGTCAAACTTCATGCTCGGCTGCGCGGTTTGTGGGGAGGAAAACTAGGGACGCTTCCCCTATTAAGTGAGCATAATGTAGCCGCACCCGGGAATGAAATCTGCTCGCATCTCGGCACCATCGCCTTTGTGCGGTCAATCATAATCCGACGGCACAAAAAGGCTTGCGGGGCGCTATTTGCGCGCTTCCAGTTCCTGCCAGCGCTGGTAAAGCGTTTCGACCTTCTTGCGGGTGGCGGCGAGCGCGTCCAGTTTGAGCAGCACCTGGTCGTGGGGCTGTTCGTAGAAGCCGGACACCTGCATTTCGGTCTCCAGGGCGGTCACCTCA
>CAIUWO010000855.1 GCA_903902895.1 Candidatus Hydrogenedentota bacterium
ACATCGAAGATAACATTTCGGCCATCGTGTGATATCAGCGTCATAATGTCTTCAAACGGATTCAAACCCAGTGGGTTGCCATCATAGCGAGTGATCTCGAACCCAAGTCTGCGGAAGGCGTTTCTAACTAGTCTTTTGTATAATGTCATATTGCTGTACTTTTAACAACTTTGGCTGTCACGCTCTCCAACACCAGCGCAAGCGCAACATCAAGCACCCTAGCCGCCAACCTGCGAAGGTGGCGTAACGACTACACCATGGGAATGCAGCACCGAAATAGGCGAACAAGCCCATGAGGGAAGCCCGCGCAGACCAGGGTAATTCAGAGAGCAGGGTGGGAATGTTGTTTGTATCCCTCCTCTGCATTCGATCATAAATCTCAAACAGGAGGCCAAGGCGTACGTAGGCTGCGCTACTACGAACCAGCCCGGCTGGAACTCGTCCAGCCCGTCGCCAACTGGCGTACGTGCTTACAATGCTCCCATCCGTCGCGTGCTGCAAGCAAGCACCGCCTGTATCGTAGTAGATTGCCAGTTCATCTGGAATGAAGCCGATACGTCCGCTCCACGCCAATCTGGCCCATGTGTCTAGGTCTTCTCCCATGACGCGCCCCTCAGGAAATCCCCCGATGTGCCGCAATGCGTGGCGAGAAGCCACCAATGCACTCGCACACATGCCCAATCCCAGGTTGCAGAGGCAAAAAGCGAAATAGTCTTTCAATATGCGCGGGCCGGGCCCTACCTCACGCAAGACAATAGCGCCCTGCGGTTCGCGACGGTAATTGGCAAAGCATGCTACTATCTCAGGATGCTGCCGATGGATTTCCATGTTAGCGCCCAAGAAGTCCGGGAGCCACTCATCATCGGCGTCGAGAAAGGCAACCAACGGATAATTGGCAGCTGCGATTCCCCGGTTGCGGGCACGACTAACCCCGCCGTTGGTTTGACGCAAGAGCCTTATACGGGGGTCTTTCATGCCAGCGACAATGTCCCCACCGCCGTCAGTGGACCCGTCGTCCACCACAATGCACTCAAAATCCTGAAATGTCTGAAGCAACACTGAACCCAGAGCCCGCCGAATATAGGGCGCCTTGTTGTAAAGCGGAATGACGACGGACACCATTGCCATTTATCCCCTTGCTTCCAGACTCGACCGAAGTTGCGCCCCTGCGCTAAATGCGCTCTCTTTGAGAGCCGGTATCGTCAACTGCAAATGCTTCTGGATCTTTTCGTGGTCTCTTAGGAGTTCCTCCAATCGAGCGGCCAATGCCCCCTCTTCTTTAAGTAATTGCACATCCATGCAATAGTTGGTATGGCCGAACACTTCTTCATTGATGCCCCAAGCTTTGGTGCTGTAGGCAAGGCTTATCGTAGGCACACTCATGGAGAGCGCTGCAATCGTGGAGTGTGTGCGGGCTCCAGCAAAAACAGTTGCCTTGGCGATGACACCCTTAAGTTGGGCAGCGGTCAAGTGTGACCCGATTACCATCACGCGGCTTGATTCATTCACGCGCAGCGCCACTTTTTCTAAAAAGGCATAGTCGTTGTTCTCAGTCGTGGGGGTCGTTACGTGTGGAATCAAGACCACTGGCAAATCACATGCAGAAAGGATTCTTTTCAACGTTGAACTGCAAGTTTTAGCCCACGCATCAAGATCACCATTCTCACCCCGATTGGCGGTTAATGGACTAAAATTTAGCCCCACAAACTGAGCCGGCAGTTGTAGGTCGGCTGTCACTTCTGGTTCCATCACAAAGGCGGGGTCTGCTACCCGGAAAATGTTAGTTAAACCCAGGCTCTGCAAATACCGAAATGAGCGCGACTCCCGAATTGTTATTAGCATGAACTTCGACAGATGCTCAACCATCTCTCGTTCAAACGAAGGATCGGTGTCAAAAGGGCCTACTGATGCCCCCCATAGCACAAGGGGAATGCCGCGCCGATATAGCCAACGGTCTAGCTCCATAAAGTGTCGAGGATACCCGTAATCCAGCGTGTAGTTGTCTCCACCGACTTGCAGGGCCGCTGAACAGTCATGCGAACCAGCAGGCAACCGATACATGCAGTAAGGCAAGCTGGTCCCTGTGAATCGGTTCACCTGGAATCCGATGTAATCCAGACTGCATCTTCCCTTGGGGGCCAGCCATTCGTGCTGAATCCTGGGAAACGTCTCGCACGCACTTTGATGGCTAATCTGCTCTTGATGCCCATAACTGGCGGTAATGTAACCAGTGCGCTCACCGAATACCGCGTCTAACACCTTCGTGGTTCCACGCACAATCGCCTCGCAGCCGCGATTTAGATATGGCCCATTGCCGACCAGCAAGAATGTGAGGCTCATCGAACTACTTTCTTCACACGTGAGGCATACTTTTTGGCCGGCAGTCCACTTTGAACCGCATTTCGGTATTGGGAGATACCCTGCCGCAACCGACTAGCGCTTGGCGTCGCGGGCGATTCCATCGGAGCCCCGGTCCACATACAGATTGCTCCGTGACCGAAAGGACTTCTTGAGCTTCCCCATGATTCTCTTGAGCGTCCATAGTGGGCTCCTGGAGAGCACCAGATTGATGAGTGAGAGGTACGGCAGGATCACGAGCATGCGTCGGCGTTTTTCCAATTCTCCCCCCACAGTCTGCCTTAGTTCTGCCGCGCTTTTGCTTCTGTTCCACACATCGAAGCTGTTGCGGCGAATCGCCTCCTGCAGTGTGTGGAAGCGCCTAAAGTACCAGCCCGGATTTTTGGGCTTCACACGTTTGTTAGGAATTGGCCGTCCCTGCTCTGCCTCAAGCCATAGCCTCACAGCGAGTTCCCGGTGTTTTCTGTCAACCACACCCTGCTGGCTAAGGATGACGCGGTCTAAACCCACAGGCATTAGAGATAATTCCGCCACCGGTACTTCATTCTTTAGCAAGCCATCAACAATCTTGCTCCTTGTCATCAG
>CAIUWO010000856.1 GCA_903902895.1 Candidatus Hydrogenedentota bacterium
GGGAAGCATAAAGACACTGGACAGCACGAACCCGTCCCCGTCCCGTTTGTAATTGAAGTCGTGCCCGGAAAACGGGTCGGTGGGCAGGGGTTGGGCCAGTTCGGAAAGTGATTCCGGATAGGCGCCGTTCTTCTGCTTGAACTGTTTCAGTGTGAGTGCCGTTTCGCACAGTGCCGAAGTCGCCAGGGCGTGGCGAATCTGTTGCACTGACCTGAGAGTAATGGGGAATGCCATCTTTGGGAGCACGTAGAGAATTGAAGCGTTATCAAGCCAGTTTTCAAGCGCGTCGAGCGTCGCCTGCTGACGGCCGAAGTCGGGCTCCTTGAGGGCGTCGTCCAGTTGAATGTAGCACTGGTTCATCTTGAACTGGTTGAGGGAGTACAGGGGTCGCAAAACACCCCAAGCCTGTATTCCTTTTCGAATTGCGGCATCGTATTCGAACAGCCGTTCATATTCATAGGGCTGCGCGTAACTATTGCGGTCCATGCACTTCTGCAATTCCTCGGCAAAGGCGGCGGGGAGGACGGCGGGAACCTCGCCGTCGTAGAGCGCCAATTGGACCGCACCCAACGCCGTGTGAATATATGTCACCCGAAGCGCCCCCCCCACCAACCCGGGGTAGCCTTTGCCGTTGTCCGCGATGTTGAGGCCCAGCGCAAACCAGTCAAAGGCGGCGTCCAAATTCCCCTGTCGGGACTCCCAGAGTCCCCGCGCGGCCGCATGGCGGATCAGTTCGTATATCCGTGAGATACTGGAAGTATGTGTCTCTATCTTGCCGGCGTCGCCGCTGCCGCCGTCGAGCTGTGCAAGCACGTCGGGCATGACACATTTACTGCAGTTCCGGGAAGTTTGCAGCAGGTCCAGGGCCGGCTGGATCTTCTGGAGGTAGCCGCCAAGATCAGCCGTTTCCTCGGCGGAAAGCGGCAGCTCGTCCAGCTTGGCCGTGCATGGGTTGTCGCCCATAAACCGGCTGATCAGGGGCCGGTACCGGGACCATGACGCCTCGTCGGTTGTCTTCTTGAGCATGTCCATCGCCTGCTCATACACGGTGTAGGCGTTGTCAACGGCCGTGTACTCGGGCAGCTTGAGATCGGCACAGGTGACCGGCCTGCCCTCTTTCCGGAACTGCTCCGTCTGGACCGCCAGCTTGCGCAGCAAGTCCCGGTCAACGATGACATGCGCGACCGCCAGCAGCAGCACCCCGGCAAGAAGGAACCGCCAGAACCGGACCGGCCAAAGAAGCATGCGAAGGCCCTTTTTCAGCAGTTGCATGTGGCATCTCCTTCGAGAATATCGCTTGGGGCCGAAGCCAGGAAGCTGCTGTTCGGTGCCGGCGCGCGTGGTGACAGCGGCAGTAACGGACCCGGTGTGGACAGCCATGCCATGATTCCGGATTCGGCGACCCTGCACCCGTACCGGACGTACAGGTCGGCAAGCGCCTTCTGGTTCCGCATTTCGCTCATCCGCTTCTCATCCGCTGGTTACTGCTTCAGCAACAAGGACGCACAAGAGGGCCGTATTTGTCTATTGCACAGTCCGGCCCAATACGTGATAGAAGACAAAACGAGACCCCTGAAAAGACTGACGTTCATGGCACAACAACAGCTATGACTTGAGATATCCCTTGGCCGTCGGCCACGGCGACCTCGGACGCATCCATCTTCTCGATGAACACGTTGCGGCCGAGCACGTCGCCCTGGAGGATGTTGCCCGCGATGGTCACTCCCTTGCAGCCGACCAACCGGATCATGTACTTATTCTTGTGGTAACGCTCGTAGTCTTTGCTGCGGATGATGGTGTTGTTGGAAAAAGTCAGGCCCTCGGTGGACAGGGCGTGGAGCACGGGATAGTCGAAGGGATGGAAGGTGTTTTCCTCGATACGGATGTTGCGGTGGAAGGGGCGGGATGCCTTTTCCGGCTTGGGGATTTCCGGATAGATGCTGATGATGCCCTCGCAGAACTGGTAGACGTTGGCCAGGCAGGGGGCGTTAAACGTGTTCTTGCGGATAAGCACATCGCGCACCGCACCCGATTCGTACCAGTAATTGGAATCGCCGGCGACAAGGATTGCCGAGCCGCTGGATGTGAACTCATTGTCTTCTATGACCACTTTGCCGGGCGTGGAAAGGAGCACACCGCGGGCGCGGCAACTGTCAAAATGGTTGCCGCGCAGCAGCACGTCGGGGACCCAGGTCAGGTTTTCCAACGCGTCGCCTTCTTTCATTTCGGCCGGGACGGGTTCGGTGAAGGTCACCTCAAACTCGGTGAGGCTGGACGGGGTGAACGCGGCCAGCGTTCCGGTGCCGACGGTGGACATGCCCTCGTGCTCGATGAATCCGATGGACTCGCCGGGCCGACCCCACTCCATGCCGACGGACTGCGCGTGCATGAAGCGGCACAGCAGCGCTTTTTCGCCGCGCTTCTCCATGATGCGCACGCAGGTGCCGTGCACGTTGATGGGATCGTCCATCAGGCCGGCAAAACGGCAGTTCTCCACGGTGATCTGGCCGCGGCAATTGGAGAAATGGGCGCCGTCATCATGGCCGCTGAGATAGCGGCCCTTGGCCGCGTTGGGAATGACGTTGGTGTTGTCCAGCACGATGTTCTCGGTGAACTGGCTCAACACGCCAAGACCGCCGGTGTTGTACAGGTTCACGTTGCGCACCTGCACATCCCTGCTGTGAAACAGGAAGATGCCTGAATGGATGCGCTCGTTGTGGCGCAGCACCAGGAAGTTGCCCTTCTTGGGCAGGTTTCGAATGCGTTTGTTGATGCGGACCAGGCCGTCGCCGATCTTCTCCGCCTTGTACGTATTGACCCAGCCGCCGCCCAGCGTCTCGTCGCCCGTGCCCGGCGGGATCAGGTGGCTGTCCCGCTCAAACTCCATCACGCCCCACCATGCGCTTTTCCAGTCTTCACCGGTGAACACCAGTTTCTGGTCCTCGACAACGAACGGGTATTGGACCGGGTCGATGCGGAGATCAATATGGTCCGATTCGGACGCGACCACCTCGCCCTGCGCCGTCAGGGGGATGTCCCAGTCGACATTGACGTTCTGGATCACGACCTTTTCGCAGCGGTCCACGGTAAACGGCTGCATCTGGCCGTGGAAGATGAAGTCGCTCCCCGACCCGTCGATGGTGACGCCCTTCAGGTTCTCCAGCAGAATGGGACAGGTCTTGGGATTCGTGTCGGTGGTGTTGGATTCATGGTAGATCTTCTCGGGACAGTCCTGCCTGAAGAAATCATAGCGGCCCTTGGGAAAGACCAGCGTCATGTCGGACTTGCCCACACAGGCTGCAAGCGCCCGCTTCACGGCCGGCACGGCATTTTCGTGGGTGTCGGGTTTTAGGCCGAAGTCACTGATGGACAACGTCTCCGACACGGCCAACGGCGCGATAGCGGCCAGCAGGAGCAGCACGCAGAAAACGCCATAACCCTTGCAGCACAAAAGACGCAAATGCTTGTTCATGACTGATTTTCCCGGCCCAACAAGGGCTTTATCCGCGGTTTGGAAACGACATTCTTCCCTGTGTTCTTTGCGTTCTTTGCGGTAGAACTTCTCTTCAATCAAACCACAGAGAACGCAGAGAACGCAAAGAAGGTGTTCCCGGCGCGGACCTTGACCGCAACCAAAGAAGAAGAACGTTAACCACGGAATTCACGGACCTACACGGAAGGGGAAAGGCGGCGCTTTCTTCTTTGTGCTCTGTACTATCCGTCAACTTTGTTATACTTTTTGAAGATTGTTTGCCCCCGCCGCCACAAGAGCTTATGGGCAAAGAAGATGAACCACAAAGGCCACTGAGAACACAGAGGAAAGACATCGGCCCGATCTCTTTACTTATCCTGTCCATCCTGATCATCCATGTCAATATGCCATCCGCCCTTTTCCGTGCAATTCCGTGCCCTTCCGTGGTTAAAACGCCTTTTTCTTTGGCTGCGGCATCATTTGCCGAGTGCAACTTCAAAGACGTGTATGGACGACTTTCCATCCTCGGGAACAAAGAAGAAGCGCAGGCCCGAATCCGACAGTTCCACGTAGAATGGGTTTTGTGTCCAAGCCGGTCCAACGGCGGGGCGCAACGGCACCGGCGTCTGGTGGTGGGCGAAGAGTTGCTCCACATGGACCATATCTATCCCGCCCAGCTTCATGGCGGCAACACGGGATTGCTCGACTGAATAGGTCTGCAGTCCGCTGCAGAGCAGATAGGGCGTTCCGGGGAGCCGCTGCACATCCTGATAGTCGATGTAGTGGCTACTGTTGGGCACCATGTCCGGATGCTCCGGATCGGGAACGGTCCATTCCCCCCCGCTCTCCACCGTCTTCCACCGGTAGAAACGCCGCGAGCCCCAACTCGCCGCGACCAGAATGTTCTTGTCCGGGAAGTGGGA
>CAIUWO010000857.1 GCA_903902895.1 Candidatus Hydrogenedentota bacterium
CGAACGTCAAAGAGCACGCACCCCTATCAGCGGGGGCGGGCGTCGATCACGGGGTTGAGGTTAAAACTACGGGCGAGCATGAAAACAGGGCGGCTGATAGGGGTTGCTGTGTCTCGACTTGTTCGACTTTCTTGTCTATGCGGGCAGTTTCCAGGTTGGAAGGCATCTTCTGCTTCGGACGCTTGTTGGGAAGTTTGATTCCACTGGCCCACGAAAAGCCATTTCCGATCTTGTCAGGCAAATCGGGGTGCAACGCCTTGATCTCGTCGCGCGAAGCTAGAAAGACTTTGAACTTATAAACGAACTCCACTTTCTCCCCGTTCTTCGTCTCCTCAAATACATACTCAGCGGAGTCCTCTTTCACCTTACCTCGAATCAACCTGAAGTGTTCATGGTGTCCACCGAACCCCTCTCCACGGATACCCCACAACCCCTTCCTCCCAGGGTCCACTACTCCCATATCGTGAATGATGACGTGCGTCACACATTCCTTTCCTCCATTAAACCCAACTTTGTCCCAGACCGTCACGACGCCTTTAGATTCCGTCTCCATGCGGAATACCGCAACCTGCCCGACCCCCGGAGTGGCAGCGAATCGAATCTTATCAATCCCGAAGTCACTCGGCTTCAAAACGTCGTCAAACTCGGCGAGTTGCCCGAATGAAGAGAGTGGCGAAATCAAGACCAAGACGGTCAGAGTTCGCCTTACCAGCCAAAGTGTTGTGGTTTTCATTTTCTTGTCGAACGTTTAGCCCTGCCGCCGGCGCGCAGGATGGTTGTTGATCTGAGATTGTGGAGCTGATGCCGGTCGAGCAGCGGCGCCTTGTTGGGCTTGTTTTATGGCTGGCTCAGTATTTGCCAAATTGTAAGCCGCCGTCTTCACATTTCGTGACATAGCTTGCAGTTCGGCCATCCTTGGAAATATGAATAATTGCGAGTTCGTCGATGTGGACCCCGGCCAAAGACTTATTATCTCCGAGGAAGAACTGTTTCGCAGCGGTGGTGCCCCCGGTGAAATTGGATAGTCCTATCCAAGCGCCCCACCTCTCGCGGTCATTGCCATCACGGGCGTAGAAGCTCAGGTAAAGGACGCTGATCTGTTCGCGCCGGTCGCCATCACCTTTCAGAGTTCGGATTGGCACAGGGCCGTGGCGAAGTGGGGTAATCGCACAATTTTCAACCCACTTGCTGGTGCCTAATGCATGGAGAGCCTCATCTTGGGTCATCCCTGGCTTCACAGCATTCAGGAATAGTTGTGCAAGCATTTCGCCCGTGCCATCCCGGCCCTCGTCGACAGCTTTCCGGGCGGCGACCATTATCTCTGGTAAACTGTCACGCTTCTGCTCAGTATTGGGTCGGGCAGCAGGCTTGTTGCATGCCACCAACAACAGCACCGAACAGAGGAGAATGGTCTTCATTGTGTTGGCCCAACGCCTATATGTAGGCACCCGCGCCATGGCGGGAGATTGAAACGCGGCATGGAAGCGGTTGCGGGTTGCCTACCATGCCTTGTTAGCCCGTGTTGGTTGTGGTGCACTCATAGTTTGTTGTGAAGGTAAGGATTCTTTGTCTTAAGTTTTTTCACGCGTGCGATGAAATCTTTCGGTCCTTCTGGGGGAAGTGAAAGATGTATATATGGGCCATTCTTCGACGCAAGGACCGTCCTCTCGAATTCCTCCCAGCTAACAAGCTTGCCG
>CAIUWO010000858.1 GCA_903902895.1 Candidatus Hydrogenedentota bacterium
GCCGCGATGGTGGCGCAGCACGAACTCGCCGTCGGCGTCGCGCTCAAAACGGGTGTCGAGCGAGAGGATATCGGACAGCACGGGAGTGTCGGCCGTGCCGGTGTTCTTGAAATGCAGGGTCCACTCGACCGTGGGGAAGTCCCGGTAGGTCACCACCACGCAGCGCGCCACCAGCCCCGAGTTGGGGTCGGCATAGCGCAGCGTGTGCTCGGTGCGCTGTTCATCGACGGTCCGCTTTTCGCGGGTAAGTTTCCAGCCGGGCAGCAGCTCACGGGAGGACTTTCCGCCGTAATTGAACGAGAAGGGCGGGTCCATGCTGTGGGGTCCGCGCTGCACACCCTCGACGGGCAGGTCGCCGAGCCACAGTTCGGACCCGTCCGCCAGCGTCACCTTCGCCTCGGCCCAGTCGGCCTGATCGCAGCTGATGCCGTCGCCCCCGTCGTCGATCTCCAGCGAGAACTCGCGCGCGCCGCTCAGCTCCGCCGTCACGGCCGCGCCGGCCATGCCCTCGCGCATCAGGCCAGAGCGCCAAAGGTCCTTCCCTTCCATCCGCACACGAAACACCACACTGCCGCGGCCGCCACTGGTCTGGCCGTTGGCGTCGACGCCCACCACGGCGGTGAAGCGCTGCGCCGGACCGGGCAGCCGCACGATAAGACTGCTCGCGGCATGGCAGTAGAGCCCGCGGACATACTGCACGCCCGCAATGTTCAGCGGCCTGCCCGCCCGCGCGTTGCACTGCACCGGGTCGTTGTTGGCCACCACCGTGATGCGCGCCGACGCCGCGCCCCCGTCCGCGATGCCTTCAAACTTCGCGCCCGCCCAGCGCCGCGCCTCGTCCAAATCGGCGGCGGTCGCTTCGGCCGCCACAGCCATCCGCGCGCAGAGCGCCAGACTCCAGACCACCGTCATGATCATGCGTGCTGTCATGTCCGTCATTCCTCCGGCCCGCGGCCGTGTTTCACATGCATTCCACGCGCAGCGTCACCATTTCATATTGCGCCAGCGCTACGGACGGGGCCGCGGGGGAGACGATGTCCTCCATCGGATTCGAAATGGACACCGCGCCCATGGGGCGGCCCCAGGTGAGCGTGGTTTCGCGCGGGGTCTCGGTGGTGTTGAAGAGGCGCACGATGAGCGCCTTGCCGTCGCGGCTGGGGCGCACCGAACTGACGATGACGCCCGGGTCGCCGACGGTCAGCAGCGAGGCGGCCGCAGGCTTGTCCGGGTTCGCGGCGAGGACCTGAAGCGGCTGGCAGACGCCGCGTCCAAACTGCTGCGCGGCAACGGCGTCGTAGCCGCCGGCGTGCGGGCGCAGGACGTAGCGGAAGGTGATCCACCCCTCCTGGTCGGCCTTGTAGTTGGTTTCCCAGTGGTTGTTCATGGTCCACGACCAGAAGAACGCGCCCGGCTCGATGTGTTCGCGCCAGTATTCCAGGCCGAAGGGTTGGGCGATCTGGATGGGATCGAACTGGAGCATGGGCGCGTCGGGAGTGACCCAGGTGACGCCGCGCTCGGCGTTGGACAGGTCCACCCAGCGCTGCACGCAGTGGTAGTTGCGGTTCGCGCCCTCCAACTGGTCCTGTTCGACCCGCACGACGGCCCAGGGCGTGTCGATGCGCGCCTGCGCGCCGGGGATGTCGAACGGGAACCCGAAGTAGACGCCCTCGGGCTTGCGTTCCCGCGCCTTGTTGACGTCGTCAATCAGCTCGACATAGTCGAGGCCGTCCACGATGCGCACACGGCGCACCAGCGTCTCGCAGCCGGGCGCGTTGCTCTCGATGCGCAGCGTGCCGACAACCGGCCCGGCATCCTCGACGGTGACCTTCACCGGTCCCGTGATTCTCTGGTGTTTCTTTTCGGCGTCACGCCCGATGATTTTGGTGTTGCGGCCGATGAGAAAGAAATACTCGTTCAGTCCCGCGCCTTTGGCGGTGTCCACCAGTTCGCCGTCGATGCCCGCGCGGCGCAGGCTGCAAATTGCGCCGGTCTTGGGATCGATCTCGAGCGAAAGAAGGCCGCTCGAAAGGGTCAGGCCCCTGGCCTTCACAGTGCCGGCAGAATGCACGGCGCCCTTTTTCACCACATAGCGCCGCGCACCCATGGGGGGCACGTCGCGGGCGACGAAAGCGAGTTTTCCGGACGCGAGCCGCTGCGCGGGCACAGGCCTGCCGTCGGCGTCCGCCACCGCGTCTCCGGGGCCGTCCGCCGTCACCAAACCATCGCGCGCCCACGAGGCGGTGTTGGTCACGTCGAAAACGCCCTGCAGCGCGCCGTCCGCCGGGCGCGTCGCGTCCTGCAGCAGGTTCTGCGACTGGGTCTCGCTGTCGAAGGCGTAGGCCTGCTTGTACTTGTCCTGTCCCACGGCGAAGGGGTCGTCGGGGGCGCTGATGCTGTTGTGCGCGCCCCAGGTGTGCTCGTCGTACATGATGGCCTTGTTCCACGCCGCGTCGAAGCGCTCCCGCAGCGGCAGCGCCGGGTCGCGCATGGCCCAGAGGGTTTGCGCCTGCACCAGGCGCTCGGCGGCGGCGCGGGTGGCGGCCGTGGCCTTGGAGGTCGATGCGGCGCCGTCCTCCCAGTAGGGCGTGAAATCGCCGCGCATGACCGGAATCTTGTCGCCGTAGCGCTCGGCGAAGTCGCGCATGGTGCTGCTGTTGGTGGAGACGACCAGGCGCGGGCTGGCGTATTTGGCGTTCCAGTCGCGCACGATGTCGCTCAGCTTGCGCCAGGCCGGGCCGTTGTCCGCGCCGACCGCGTAGCGCCACATCACCATGTCGTAGGCGTAATTTTTGCCCTCGAGCCAGTTCAGGTAGGCCGACACCTTCTCCGGCGTGATCGCGTCGCGCCCGCACTGGAAGCCCGAATAGCCCCAGCCCGGCATCCAGAACAGCACCTTGTCTTTGCCCGAGGGGCCTTCCCACCAGAAGGGCTGATCGGCCCAGCGGAAGACGCGCCCGCCCCGGTGGGTCTTGCCCACGATGGCCGGGCCCTTGAAGAAGTCGTCCACGCCGCCCTCGGCGAACCAGTTGGGCCCGACCGACAGATAGGGCACGCCGCACTGCGCCAGCACCGACACCAGGCCCCAGGCGTAGCCCGGCACGTCGGACTGCATGGCCGAGGTGACGGGGACACCGTAGTCTTTCTCGAAGCGCTTCGCCGCGCCCATCAGCTCGA
>CAIUWO010000859.1 GCA_903902895.1 Candidatus Hydrogenedentota bacterium
CTCCGTCGAGGCGGCCGTCCACGGCGACCTGACGCTGCTCAAACAGGCCGTGCTGCATGACCCGCTCACCGCGGCGGTGTGCGACCCGCCCGAGATATGGCAGATGGTCGATGAGATGGTCGTGGCCCAGGCCAAGTGGCTGCCGCAGTATGCGAAAGAGATTGCCGGTGCGAAGAAACGCCTCGCCACCGAGAAGCCCCTGGGCACCAACAAGACCAGGGGCGCCGCGCGGCTCAGGGAAAAGACCGTCGCCGACATTGAAAAGGATGCCGCCGCCCGCACGCGCGCCGCGGCGGCGGACAAGGCCATGGACGACCGGCAGGCGAAGGCGGGAAAGAGGGCTGAAGCCGGGACAAAAGCGCGCTGAAGCGCGCTAAAGAACTAGGGTGGGCGGCCCTGCCCCCCGGCTGAAGCCGGGGGCAAAGAGGAGCCGGCTAAAGCCGGCTAACAAGGCACTCACCAACTAGGCATGCTTCAACAAGACCGGCTTAAACAAGGCGTGGGGGCGCTCCCCGCCACTCCTCCGCACCACGCATCCGCGCCATTCCTCCGTCCCCATTTCACGCCGCAGTCAAAGCGGCGCGGGATGCCTCGTAGAAAGCATGCCATTTACAGCGTTTCAATCACTAAAGGCGGAATGTCGGACACGAGCCACTCGTCGCCGAAACGCCTGAATGTGACATTCATTGAGCCTGATGCGTCGGTCAGCGTGCGTGCTCTGCCGGAAAAACACATGGTAGCAGTGGCATAGTCTTCGTCAACTTTGGCGCTTTCCTGATTCGGTTGGAGCGTCACGCCATAGTTGCTTTCCTCTGGTGCGTCTGGAATGACACAAAGCACCATCATCGCCGCCTCGGCCATGCGCTCCGCATGGGTGTACGTCTCCTTCTTCTGGGGTGCGCCCGGTTTGGCGTAGGCGGTGTCGCGCAGTTTTTTCCAGGCGGCAATGCTCCTGGCGCTGCCAATCTGTCCGAGCGCAGCCAAGGCCTGCTGGCGTTCAAGAGAGGGCTTTTGTGAATCTTTGATTATCTTCAAGTAAAACCCAACGCTTTTCTTCCCCTCTGTCTTTTCCGGTGGGCTCGCCGGCGCATCGGACAAATGATTCTGCTTGCTGTTGTGTTTTCCGGAAACATCGCCTGGGTTTATCACGTCGGCCATGGGTTCTTGGGCACGCAGGGAACCGCCTTCCCACTCAATATAGCGCCTTGCTTCCTCCTTTAGACTTTCATTCAGAGTGTTGTTTGCGAATGCCTTGGCCATCTCGTATGCCCTTCTCCGGTTATAGGCACGCATAGACTGAATGGCTATCCAGCGAAGGGGGGCTGTGCCGTTTTCGGCATAGCGTTCGAGAGCGGCGCGCGCCTCGGGTTTCTTGCTGGGGCCGAAGTAAAGGCACAGGGTCTTCATCACGTAGTCTTGATGTTCCGACAAATTGGGCATCGTGCTGGCTGCATTCAGGTATTCCAAAGCGAGCGTGTCAAATCTGTCCTGGACTGACGGCGGACATTGGTTTATCAGGGTACTCCATTCCTGGCTAATATCCTGCGGCGGGGCATCCCCCTGCATCAAGCGTTGCATCCGGTCGAGATAAAATGCACCCGCTTCCTCCGTGTTCGCCGCAGACAGCAGCTGCGCAACCGAAGCGCGGTATCGTGTCCACCGCCCGTCCTGGTACAGCCTGATTAGAACCGGTGTGGCACGCTCCGGCCCCCACGCGGCCATCCGCTCCACAAGAGCCGGCTTGGTCCAGTCATGGCCGGGTTCGAAGATATAGGACTTAATGCTGGGGTCGAAACCGGGCGTAATCTCCTTTTCCCATCCCTCAGGCGGTGGTAGAACATGCGCCGGCTTTCCATGGGCGATCTGACTTGCCAGAAGTAGACTAAGGACCAAGATGAAACGCTGCATGACAAATCCTCCGCATCATATTTCTGCTGCTCCGACCGAAGTGCGTCATGAGACGCAAGAGGTCAAAACGGGCATTTCGTTATCTGCTCTTCGCCGCGCGGCTCAGGGAAAAGACCGTCGCCGACATTGAAAAGGATGCGGCCGCCCGCACCCGCGCCGCCGCCGCCGACAAGGCCATGGCCGACAGAAAAGCCGGGGCAAAGGCGCGCTGAAGAACAAGCGCAGCGTGGCCCCATTACATTTCCTGACCGGTGCCCGCAGCAACGGCACGTGCTTCACAGGTGTCAAGGCGGCGTCTTTTAAATGACGACGGTCTATTTTGTGCCCAAGATGCACGCGCCTGCGGGGACGATGGAAAGCGCCTCGTCTTTTTCCAGCGACAAGACCAGCCTTGAATTCTTTACCGGAACATCCTGTTTCACCGGCGCGCAACCTTCCATGGTTATTCGGTACAGGTCAACGCGGGTAACGTTGGTCCAGTCGGAAGGCAGTCGCCACGCCTTGTTCTCATAGCCGGTTTTGCTGTATGCGACAATTTCTTTTTCTTTCCACAGGACGGGCACGAAAAGGTTGTCGTCCTCACGAAGGACGAAGTCGCCTTTCCTGATTGTCTTCCTGCCCTGTTCGGCTCGTGCAACGACCCCATCGCTGTAGAAAAGAACGTCCTTCTCGAATTTGACCCGTTCCAGACGGCTCAGGTAATACCAAGGCAGCGTCGTGCGGCAGAACATGCCCAAGAACCCCGGCATGGCATCCTTGTCCTGCTGCCAGATTTCCTCGCCGTGCATGCTGGAGGCAAAGCGGAAATCACCGTCCCCTTCGCGGTGCGTGCGGCCCCGCGCCATCAGGCATTCGGGAACCTCCATCTGGTACTTCTTGTCGTCCGGATACCACCAGGACATGGCCTGCAGTCCCGTGAACCCTTCGCCCGGCGGGTGCGCCCAGAAGATGCCCTCGCCGGTGACATCAAAACCGCGGTCACGCCAGTAATGGAAGATCTTTCGCTGTGTCTCCACGTACTTGTCCGGCGTCAGACCGCCGTTCTCCGGCTTGGCGTGCCATGGGCTGATAGGCTTGGCGTTGTCGCGGTTGGCAATGAACACGTCAATGTGGATGGTGTGCCCTTCTTTCAACTCGGGAATCATCTGAATTAGTCCGTCGATACGCCGCTGCGCCAGACCGGCCTCCCACTCTTTGGGGTAGACCACGTTGTACATGTCCTCGCCCTGCATCTGTATCCCCCCGACCAGCAGTTCGCCGTTCTCGTCTTTCGCAAAGCAGTCTTTGGCAACATACTCGTCCCATAACGGACTCTGCTTGTATGCGTCGACCATGTTGATGTGCAGGCTCACCGTGGTGTTGTACTGCCTGGCCTCACGAATGAGCCAGCGCAGGCTTTCGAGCGCGGTGGCGTCCTGTGCGCGTTTCATCCGGGGATTGACCTCTTCCCACGCGGGATAGCCGTGGTCATGCCCGCCTTTCTGCCAGCCCACAAGATAGATGATCTTGGGAATGCCCCGTGTCAGGTTGTCGGTTTTTCGGACGACCTCAAGCGCTTCTTCAAACGTGCACAGCACATCGCGGGGTTTCTGAAAGAGCGCGTCCTTTTCGAGGCGCTCCACCGGGGTGCCTTCCATGCCCATGAACAGCTTCAGCACCAGTGTCTGGTGGTAATCACGATAGAACGGCGCCACCACCACGTCCGTTGCCGCCCGGCATTCTTTGTCACCCTGCTTGACAACCGCCTCAATAGTGGCGGTGCCGCCCTCCCTGGGGATAGTTTTGAAGCCCTCCACCACGGCGACTTCCACGTTCCCGCTGGCGCTCTTTGTCTTTACCGTGAACGCCGCCTCGGATGGGGCAAGCACCCGCTGTGTGCCGTCGGCATAGTGCGCGGTAAGGGTCAGCGTTGCCGCATCCCCCTTCACCCGGACCAGTTGAATCACCTTCTTGTCCACAGACAGGGCAATGTGGTCCAGGGACGGTGGCCCGGCCGCAAGTTTCCCTACGGCACACGCCGACAGTGAAGAAAGGCAAAGCAGCGCAACCGCGCATCTGGTTCTTCTAAACAGGATCATTGCATGGTTCCTTTGCTTTGTGCTGTGGGGTGTTTCGTGTGACGGCTTGCTATTTTTGCGGAGCGCGCAACACCACCACGATGCCGGGCTCAGATACGTCGAAATCATTGAACGGCGGGCATAGGGACTTGACCACACTTCCCGGTATGGTAATGCTTCCGGGCTTGAGGTCCACCTTCGCGGTAATGTCCACGGGCGTCTTCTCCGCCAGGTCCTGCGCCCAGACTTGCATGTCCGCAGTGATGTTCTCCGCTTCAACCGTCACCGATTCAAACAGCCCAAACAGCCCCAGCGGCGCGTTCAGTTTGTCCACGCGGGCCCGAATGACCGCCCCCGGATTGACATAACCGCGCTCCGGCGCAACGCGGCCCAGGGTGGCAATGGCGACCGCGCCGTTGGGATGGCGGCTCGCGATAACGAAAGGCACCTTTGGTTCTTCCGTTGCCGAGGTGCCCGCAGTCACGGTAACCGGCGCGATGTTGCGACACACCGTGGCGGGCGCGCGCTGGGCCAGAACATCCTTCAGGCCCTCACTGTACCAGCAGGGCGGCGTGCGCAGGTCCCACGTGTCGCTGAGTATCGTTTTGGAAAGGTGCGTTTCATGGCCACCCACCGGGAAGGGCGGCGCGATGCGGTGCCAGTTCAGTGCGCGCACAGTCTCAAGCATGCGCCGTTCCAGGTAGAGGGGCGCCATCCGTGTCGCGTCGGACTGTTCCCCCGGCAACGCACCCAGCATGTTCTCGCAGTTCTCCCTGCCTCCCAGGATGATTTGCGGATGGAAGTCCATGTTCTTCCCCGGCTGGGTCATGATGCCGATGGAGCATCCCAGCCCTGTGCCGATATAGGGGATGATCTCGCAGTTGATCAGACACTGCGTCGGATTGTCGGGTCCAAACGCGGCCAGCACCTGGGCGGTTCGGTCGAGCATGGTCGGAATGCCCAACTGGCCGGTGATGTCATACAGGCGAAGCACGTGCGACACGGGCACAAGTCTCGTGAATTCCTCAAGGCGCTGTGGGGAAACCCGGCCCTGTTCGTTGGCTTCGTCCTGGAATATCCAGCTTGCCTTTGCCTTTCGCGCGGCGCGCGCCCCCTCGCGGGTAAGCGGCGTGTTGAAAGGCGCGCACACACTGGCATGCTCCACCTGCAAGCCCGGGCAATACTTGACGGCAAGGTCGGTGAGCATCTTGCGAAAGCGCGGGCTTCCGGACCGCTTCCCCCAGTCGACTTTCCAGTATTCAACACCCGCCTCGGCCATCCATTTCATCCGTTCCACCCAGTACAGCGGCTCCCTGTCTTTCATGCCGGCGGCGTACTTGTCCGACTGGTCCCTCATGAGGGCTGGCGCTTCCTGGGCCGCGATCCAAAGGCCTATACCGCGCCAGCCGAGCGACTTGAAGGCACCGTTCAGTTTGCGGAGCCGTTCCACCGGCGTGCCGGTGTAACTGGGAAACTTGTCCGCGTCAAGAATGCAGGAGCCGTAGTACCCCTCGGGCGACACGATGGGCACGTCCCAGCCGTCATCGAGCATGAAATAGAGCCCATTGCGGGTTTCCGGAAACAGCGTGCGGGCCAGCCCATTCTCGCCGAGCAGCGTGTCCTCGTTGATCATGGTCGCCTGGGCGTGGTTGGGATCCATGCGCGCATACTTGTCGGCGTTCTTTTCCAGCAGCGCCTTGGGGTGATAGAGCCCTTGGCCGTTAAAGGTGCAGAAGTAGTCGGCGGCCTTCGACGGTTGTTCGGGCACCAGATTGCCCGGACTGTTTTCGGCGCATGCCACCCATGGAAGTCCGAAAAGAAGAAGAAAAAGACACTGAGCCATTCTGCTTTTCATCATTGTCATCGTGTCCATTCATGTCTGTTTGGAAATCACCTGTCGACGCTTTGCGTCCGGGCCGAGTCTCACGGACAACCTGAACCGCCCGACTGGCAGCGCGCAATGCCGGGCGACGGCAAGCCAGTCCACCAATCGAGAACGCGCCATTCTCTGCGGACGGCGCCGGCAGGAAACACAAGCCGTCCTACATGGCTTTCTCTATTTCGGACCACACCTCTTTGACATCGAGAGGCTGAAAATCGGACTTGGCAAACTCTTTCCTGCACATGGCGAGGACCGTCCGGTTAAACGGGGCCTTCATGCCGAACTGGTCAGCCAGGGCGACAATGTGTCCGTTGATGCTCTCCAGTTCGTTGTCCCTGCCGCCACGCTGAATCACGTCCTGCGCCATCGAACTCATGACCATCTTTTTCACATTCCGCTCAAACAGGGGCCGGGTGATCACCCGCGGCAGCTTGGCACCAAGCCACAGTAACGCCCATGACGGCATGCCGCCCAGCTTGCACTCGCGGCGTCCCGCCGCCTTGACGATTTCCACCCCCTCCCAGAGCAGCCCCGAAAGGATGCGCTGGAACGCGGCCGGGTCCGATATTTCCCGGAACCGGTGACCCACAAGCGTCGTCACCGAGTTGGTCAGGTTGATGACGATCTTGCAATGCACCGCGTCCTGGATGTGCGGCGTGATCACCGTCTCCACCCCGCGGTTGAAGATGTCGGCGACAACCCGCATCTCCTCCTGCAGGCCGTTGTCGGGTGTGCCGAGAATCAGGGGCCCCTTCTTTTGAAAACCGATGACACCGGGTTTGTCCATCCACGCGTTGTAGCTTATGACGCAGTAGATGACCCGCGAAAAGTACTTCGGAAGCACTTCCTGGTTGACACACCCGTTGGCCATCGACACAATCACCGCCCGCCCCCCCGTCTTTTCCTTGATCAGCCTGGCCACCGGTTCCAGACTATAATTCTTGACGCCCAGCACAATTATGTCGGCGTCAGCCGCCTGTTCGATACTGTCAATAACATTGACCTTGACCTGCTGCCGATCGTCCGGTTTGTCCCCCAGGTAGAGAGTGACGCCGTCCCGCTTGAGCGCGGCAGCCGTCTCCCCCTGGTCCAGCACGAAGAGATTCTCGCAATGCGGCGCAATCCAGCCCGCGACAGAACCGCCGATGACACCCGCGCCAAAGAACACAATCTTGGGGTTTTCCCTGTTCATGATCACTCTCCGAAACTGATCGTCGCCGACTTGAAGTCCGGGTTGGGAAGATCGAAGCAACTGTTCATGTGCCGTGCAAACCGGAACTGGAACGGGTGCTCCTCAATGTCCAGGTCCTTCAGGACCTTTCCGCACGGGGTGTCATGGATCCTGATGTACTCACGATCCGGCCTGGCGTTCTTCTTGAGCAGCATGCCCATGTGCTTGGTGACGTTGAAGGCGCCCCGGAAGTGGGTCGGGCTCTGAAAGAAATCCGTGCCTCGCCGGGTATACAGGTTCGAAGACACGTCAAAGACACTGGGCATGCCGCCCATGGGCACGCGCAATTCCAGATACGGCTCCCCCGACTCCTCCATGGCGGTGGTCACACAGTCATTCCCCTCCTCCCGAATGTCAATTTCCTGGACCACCTTCGGGAGCCCCCAGATCTTGACGCCGCGGATCTGGTTCTCCAGCGAAGTCACCGGCATGGAAAACACGTAGTATCCGAAGTTCTTGAACACCGGCATAATCATGGGCAGAACGGGAACATTGAAACCGGGATCAACCATGACGGGAATGGTCATGGCGATCTCGTTATATGGCACCACGTTCATCACGTTCTTGTATTCATAGCAGGAAAAGGCAACCAGCGACCGGCCGCGGGTCATCCGTATCGGCTTGATCTTCGGGTGCAGCATCATCTTTTCGGCACGCTCATAGGAACACAGGAATATGGCCATGGCGCAGGTGACGTCCCCGTAAAAGGTGGGGAACAGGTAGTTCTTGGTCACCTCATCGTTCAGTTTGAGCGGTGCCGGAGCATGCCGCAGGGTGAATCGTTTGAAGAAAGGGTCTTGAAACTGGTCTTCATTCGCCAGAAACTTATCGTTGAATTCTCGTGTCGGCTTCATCTTGTTCTCCTGCTGTCTCCGGGAGTTCCCCGGAATTGGGGTCGCCGGAAAGGGTGCCGGCCGCATCCACCGCCATGCTCATCACGCATCCCGGCCCGCCGGATTCGTATCCGTGACCGAGTTTTGAAAATGCCGCGCAAACCGCTCCGGCAATGCCGGCGTGGCTCCCGGACAACTGCAGACATAGGCAGCGACGTCGGAGGCAAACGCATGCATTGTGTCCAGCGCGTCGCCGCAAAGCAACCCAAGCACCATCGCCGCCGTGAAACAATCCCCGGCACCCACCGTGTCCACAACATTCACCGGCGCCGAGTCGCGTTCAGACCAGTTTCCCTCACGGTAGACCTGGCTGCCTTCCCCACCGCGGGTAAGCGCCACCAGGCTCAGGCTGAAAGATGCCGCCAACGCCTCGATCTGCCGCTTCGACTCCCCCGCAAGGCCGAACATTTCAGCGACCACGGGCAATTCATCCTCATTGAGCTTCAGTACATTGGCCAGTTGCAGGGACCGTTCAATTACGTCCCGGCTGTAGTAATGTTGGCGCAGATTGATGTCGAAAACGCGCCAGGCGCTGGCGGGCGCAACTGAGACCAGGCGCTCAATGGACGCGCGGGAAACCGGGTTTCGCTGCGCCAGGCTGCCGAAGCAGACCGCATCCGCCGCACGAATCTGGGCCAGCGCCTCGGGGGTGGCAGCGATCCGGTCCCAGGCGGTGTTTTCGTGAATGGTATAGCTGGGAATGCCGTTGCCGTCCAGTTCAACCGTGACCGTTCCCGTGGGCGCGGTTTCGTCTGTCTGTATCGCCGCAGAAGACAGACCCATTTCCTCGACACGGCTGATGATCTCCCGGCCCCGCTGGTCATCGCCCACTCGTGTGATTATTTCCGCATCTGCCCCAAGCATATGGGCGTGGCAGGCAAAATTGGCGGGCGCACCGCCCAGTTGCGGGCCGGCCGGCAGCAAGTCCCACAGAACCTCGCCGATGCCGACAACGTTGAATTTCATGCGTCATCCCTCCTGGGGTGATACCAGACTGCGGCGCATTTCGCACGCCAATGCCCTGCAAAAGCGGGTCTTGAGTGACTTCTCAGGCGCAGCCACCGGTTTTAGCGCACAGACTTACCAGATCTTCCATTCTTCCCGGAAGGGCCGCGTAAGCAGTGCGGTTGCCTCCGCATCGCCGACGATCTGTTCCGCCTTCGGGTCCCAGGTAATGACCCTCCCGGTCCGTGAGGTGGCGTCGACCATGTGGGCGATGGTGTCGCAACGGATGGCCATTTCCACCGGACACACGGTTTCCTTCCTCGATTTCACGCAGTCGATGAAATTGCGGACGTGGCCCTTGGATTCGTAGACCCGTTCATCGGTCGGTTTAAACTCCTGTTTCCAGAGTTTCTCGTTGCTGGCGGCAAACGAGCCGAACTTGAAGTCGCCAATCCACCCTTCCGTGCCGTGAAACACCACTACGTCGCCGTCCTGCCATTTTTTCTTGTAATACGCGAGCACCACGTCTTTGGCGGTCTCCATGTCCATCATGTGGAGCTTCACCCCGTTTTCATAGTCGCACATGATGTCCCACCGCTCAAGGGTCCGGAAGATGCCTTCGGTCGGCACGCTTCCCGTTCCCTCATACCGTACCGGGCTGGTGTGGTCTGTCCTGTTGCCCCATTGCGCGACCCCGAGCGGATGAATGGCGCAGCCCGCCACAAACCCCAAAGACGTTTCGGGACAGTGATAGCCGCCCCAGGGCGTGCATCGGTCCGAAGCGTAGGGAACCATGGGTGCGGGCCCCTGCCACATGTTGAAATCAAGGTCTTCGGGCACGGGAATCTCGACCATTGACCCGTACGGTGCCGCGTTGTATTTGTCAGCATCGTTGCGCACGTTGCGGCACCATACATCGATTCTCTTCAGTTCCCCGATGTATCCGTTGCGCACCAGTTCAACCATCTTTGGGTACAGCGACTCGGAGCGGTACTGCGTTCCAAACTGAAAGACCCGTTTGTTGTCATTGACGGCGGCTCTCAGGAGTTTGGTCTGTTCCAAGTCCAGGGACAGCGGTTTTTGGCAATAGACGTCTTTGCCGGCCCGCGCCGCCGCGATGGACATGGGCGTATGCCAGTTGTCATGCGCCCCGATGAAGATGGCGTCAACGTCCGGATGGGCAATTATTTCGCGAAAATCGTTGTATATCTTGGTCGTGTCGGCGCTGCCGTAATGCTTGTTCAGTTCCCCCGCCATGGCGGTGCGCCGGGACTTGTAGGCGTCGCAGACGGCCACAATCCGGACGTCGTCGTACTGCGTCAGCCAGTTCTTATGGTAACCGCCAATATTGCCGCAACCGATCAACGCCACGTTCACGCGGTTGCTTGGCGCATCCGCCCCGAAGGCCGAACTGGGAATTATCGTCGGCATGCCCACCACCGCCGAGGCGGCAAGGCTGCTCTTCATGAAATCGCGTCTGCTAATCTTCGGTGTATGCATTGTGTGTCCTTTCAAAGAGGCTTTTCTGCATCTTCCAGTTCGATACTAGACCGTTTGGCAATTCACACGCCAATTCACCGCACGGGCGGTCTTGGATTGAATCTTCACGCGCAGCCAACCCGCTTCGGCGGGCAACACTTCAACCGTTACGCCCGCACCCTGGTCCTCGGCGGACACTTCGGCGGAAACGCATTTCCATCCTTCCATGCCGGCGATGCGCAATTCATAGGAGTCCCCGCCGACCACGCTTGAGGTCGCCGAGAGACATCCCTGGTCCCACTTTTCGGCCGTTACATCAATGATGCCCTGGGTAACGTGACGGGATGTGCTGACCAGTACCGGGTGTCCATCGTCGGCGCGCACGGCAATCACACGGCAGGACTTGGCCGGAACCGCACAATTGAAGTTCTCGCCAAAATTCTGCAGCGGCGCATTGGCCCAGAAATCGAACGCGAGGTACTTCTGTGCCGGGGCCAGACCGAGCCGGGCAGGTGTGTGGCCCACCATCAACTCGGAACCCTCCCAGTTGAACACGCCGATGACATCGCGACGGACCGTATCGCCGGCGGCGGTCACCAGCCAGGTCGTCGGCATGGCGTTTTCAAAATAGTCCACCGGCCGCGCCACGGCATCATGGGAGGACATGGTCCGTTTCAGCACGTCGGTCCGTTCGGCGGGCAGGTCAGGCAGCCAGTCGCTGATCAGGAAGAATTGCCCGGAGACCGCCACCCAGGAGGCACCAAGCCTCGCCTCGTCCAGCGAAACGGGTGCGACACCCATGGCGTTGCCGGAGACGCGGAGAATGGCCGGGTCGGGATCGTTCCACCAGACGCGGCCGTTCATGAAGTACAGGCGTGAACCGCGCAGCGGACCGGTCTTGATGCCGATACCGTCGGCGTTGTAATCGGGACCGACGCGCATCGAGTCGACCAAGCCGATGGCGCACATTTCCCGCATGTTCTGCGCGACGCAGCAGCCGGAGAAGAACACGTCGTCGCCGGCGCTCTTGCGCAGCAGCTTCAGGCCGTTGCGGAAGGATTCAATGTTGGTGACCGCCGGGTCATGAAACGGCCGGTTGTTGCCGAAGTGGTCGTCCTTGTAGGCGTCATTGACGTAGATCTGCTCGCAGGCCGCGCCCGTCCAAAGACCGTCCATCTTGTAGTACTTCACCCCCCAGGCGCGGTACAGCCTGGCGATATGGGCAAGCTGTTTCTGCACTTCGGGATGTGTCAGGTCAAGACAGGTGCCGCCCCAGTCGGTGTCGTAGGGCTTTCCGTTGTCGCGCTTCACAAACCAGTCCTGCCGGTCCTTGTATTCCGGGTCCTGATAGTTCCTGCCAAACGGCAACCACCACAGGCCAAAGGTCAATCCTTCCTTCTCCACCGCCTCGGCGACGGGCGCCATGCCATTTGGGTAGGGACCGTCCGGGCGCACGCGGTCAAAGCCCCGGCGCGGACCGTTAACCTTGGGACCGTCCTGCCATTCGTCGTCGATTTGCACAACGCCGAGACCGAAGGGCTTCAGTTCCTTTGCCACGAATGTGGCCAGTTCCACGGTGGACTTTTCATCACCGGCCAAACCGTTCTTGTCCGAATACCACGAGCAGTAGACGGCGGACCTGGGGCGCAGTTGAATGTCGTATTGCTTCTTGATGAGATCCGCATACAGCTCTTCGCCAATCCGTGCGTCGTCAAAAAGACCAATGGCCAGGGTTTCGAGTGTTGCCGAATTGCCTGCGGGAATCAGCAGGTGGCCATAGTCAAGCTGTGCCTTGATGTTGACCCTGCCGTCCTTCACCTCTGAGAAGAGAACGCCACTGGCGCGATCCTGGGTCACCCAGCCGGCCACAACACCGCGACGCGTCGCCGGTTCGGCGCAGGTCAGGAAGAGATAACTGCCGGGATTCTTGTCGGGCGCGGTGAGTCCCGCCGTTCCCATGGTACGCAGTTCGGCGGCCGGTTTGGCAAGGTCGAGGGCAAAGGTCAGCGGCACGATGGCGCGCGTGTCGGTTTCCGAGGAACTCGCGTTCGTCAGCTCCGGAGTCACGAACACAAAAGGCTGGTCGCCGCGCAGTTCCAGCGTTGTGCTTCCGCCAGCCTGCGTCACCACGATCCTGCCGTCCGTCACACTCGCCGCGCCTTCCAGTTTCGCGTCTGTCAGAAAGGTCAGGCCGGTGGACCGTTCCGTGACGGTGAACGTTTGGGCCGCGTCGTCGTAGCGGACGGCAAGCTTCTGATTCGCTATTTCGAGTGTGACGGCATAAAGGTTGCCGGCGGCACCGATCAGCACAAGAGCCGTGAGGATGGATTTAAAACGCATCATTTCAGTTCCCTTTCGCGCCGAAGCGCTGACTGCCGCATAGGGTTGCTATTTTTTCAGATGATAGTCCATGAAGTCCATGATGCGTTCCCAGTCGTAGGGCTCGACGGAGTGGCCGCCCTCGCGGAGATGGTAGCCCACATCGCTCTTGGTGACGGGCTTGCCCGGTTCAGGAGACTTCTCGGACTCCAGGGCGGTCTTGCCCAGAAGGCGATAGGCCTCGCCTGCGTGATAGGCACCAAGGTATTCACCGCGCGGGTCGGCCCATTTGTCGTCCACGCCGCTGTAAACATAGACCGGACGCGGCGCGATGAGTCCCAGCAGCATGTGCTGGTCCACCGGCAGGTCCTTTTCCCGCCCGGCAAAGTTCCAGGCGTTGCGGCAGAGCCAATAGGGGAAGCGGGTGACCATTTTGTCCATTGTCTCACCGACATTCCGGTTCCACAGGGCCGCGCCGGCGCAGCCGGACTCGGCCGCCACCGCCAGCGCGAAGCGTTCGTCCTGGGCGGCCGTCCACAGCGCGGCCTTGCCACACTTTGAGTGGCCCATGATCGCCACGCGCTTGGCGTCGATGTCCTTGTCTGTTTCCAGATAGTCCAACGCACGCATCCCGCCCCAGGCAATGGCCGCTATCACGCCCCACTCACTGGCCTTGGGGAAACTCTGGCCGTCGTGGTAGAACAGCGGGTGGATGCCCTTCTGGAATTCCACTTCATTGTGGGCGACAAGGTTGTCCTGGGACACGGCGACGAGGGCGTATCCCCGATCAAGCAGGTCACCGAGGGGCCATCCGTTGCCCAGTTTGGTCTTGTCGTCCGAATTTGCCTTGAACGCTCCGGAACGGGTGTTGTCAAACGAGTGCACCATCAACGCCGGAACAGGTTTCTCCGCCTTGTTGGGAACAAATACGAGGACGAGCATTTCCGCCTTGCCGCGGTCGTTAATAAACTTGATGCGGATGTCCTTGCGCGTTGCTTTACCGTCCAGGAATTCCGGGTCTGTCTTCACAACATCAGCGGTTGACTTGATGGGACTCTGCGGTTGGGGAACGCTGCCGTAAATGAAGTTGCTGAACAGCGCGAGAATCTGCGGCCGCCGGATATTGCGCCATTCCTCCGGGGTGGTGACCGCTTTGCCTTCGGCGGTCACCAGCAGCGGCGGCAGTTCGTATCCGATAACCCTGCCCTCATCGTAGTTCATGTCAACGTCGTCTTCCTTTGGCTGCCCTGCCAATGCCGGCAAGGCCAGGAAGAGCAGCCCAAGAATTGCGAGTCCGATCACTGCCTTCTTCATGGGGGTTCTTGTTTCCTTTATCTAAGCGTCGTGCAAAGCCTGCGTCTGTTGCGATGTTTCCAAGCGGATAATTCATGCTTAGTATAGCGTCACGTTGCTCCCCGTACCCAATGGAATCTGTCCGGACGATTTCATCCCTTTATCATTTCGGAAGATGCACACTTCGTTACCCGTGTTGAAAAGCACGTCTGTTCTCCCGTCGCCGTCCATGTCTCCAACATGGGGAATGGGATCGCCCGAGGGCATGCTGAAGGTGGCGATACGAGTCCCCGTGTGGTCGTAAAGGCCTCGTCCATTGGCGACCAGGAATTCGTCGCACCCGTCACCGTCCCAATCCACGAGCCGGTGCTGACGGCTGTAGTTGGTGATGAGTTGGCCCAGCGCCGTGCCATCACCGCCAATCACCCAAATGGGGCTGTTGCCGTAGGGTTGGTGGTCGATGTCAGCCAAGAGCTGCGGTTCCGGCTTGTCCGGCAAAATGCGGCCAACCTGGACGGATTCAAAATGATGGCCCTTAAGTTCCCAAACGACACGCCCATTGCCGTCGACCACGGCCAGGTTGTTGCCGCCGCAGAAGGTCAGCGCAATGCGCGTTTCTTCCGGCCGGACACCGCAGGTCAACATGCGGGCGCAGTCAAGATGCCCAAACATGTTCTTCGCGGCCTTGGACTGGACGACCCACCGGACCGAAGCGTCCGCGTTGAGCATGGCATAGCCCGCGAAAATCTCGTCAATACCGTCCCCGTCAATATCCATCGGCCGCGGTTGGTGGGCGGTCTTGAACCCTCCCGGGTCTTTCACCGTCCACGACAGTTTGCCGTCGCGCGTATAGGCCCAAATGGAATGGTAACGGTCTTTGACCAGCACCGTTTCCGCGAGCGCGTCACCGGAAAGATTGCAGAAGGTGATGGAGTCGGCTGCGTCATCCTGGATGGGAATGCGCACCCGCTCTGCCCCGGTCTTACCGTCCAACTCCACCAGCGCCCCCTTTGTGGCGAGAACGACCTCGTTGCGTCCGTCCCCGTCCCAGTCCTTTATCTGGCAGGCAACGTCATGGTGCAGTTCTTTGCGCCCAATCTTGGGGTCCCCCCAGGTCCACAGGGTCGTTCCGTCCAGTTTCTGCACCGCAACGGAACTCGTGTGGTGGACATCGTCCTGGTTGACATTCTTCGCTGTTACAATCTCCGGAAGGCCGTCACCGTCCACATCCCCCGCAACAAACCACAGGCCCGCGTAGTCCGGATTGAGCGGGATGGTCTTCCAGGGGGCGAGCACGGGAACCGTCTCCCCGGGTTCTTCCGTATCCTTCGTGTTGAAGCGGGGAAATTCCGGGTTGGTGGCGCAACCGGGCAGACTTAAGAATGCGTCCGCCAGGAACATGATGAGGAGAACCCTCTTGAAAGGCATTGAATTTCTCTCCGTCACGAATTAGGCCCTACTTCTCCGGCACCGGTGTCCGATACGCGTCCCGCTCGGCATTTTACGGCAACCGCTTTCTAGTTTTCGGCCCTGCGCTCCGCGCGCTGCTTCCAGGCCGGCTGCTGGTAGACCCTGGCCGCCTGGTGGCTCGGCAGGCGCAGCCCCGCCGAGAAGTACACCGTGTCCTGGCCCATGAGTTCCTCAACCGCGCAGCGCAGTTGCCGCGTGGCCGACACGCGGCACGCGTTCGGCGCGTGGATGACCACCTCGCCCTCGTCGGCGAGCCCGCAGTGCAGGTACACATCGCAGGACCCCGGCACGGAACCCAGGGTCAGCGCCAGTTTGTCGAGCACCTCGGTCTGCTGGCGGGGCGGATGCACCCGCACATGCATGGCGCGCGTCAGGGTCCGCTCCGCGTCGTCGATGGGCACAATGTCGTTGGCCACAAAGCCGAGCTTGTCGTCGCGGTAGTTCACCCGCGCCGTGCACACCACCACCAGGTCCGCCACAAGCTGTGTCGACTTCTGCTCGTACAGGTCGGAGAATATGGTCACCTCGCAGGGCCCCAGCAGGGTTTCAAGCCGCAGGAAGGCCATGCGCGTGCCCTTCTTCGTGGAGATGACGCGCACCGTGGACACCAGCCCGGCGATCATGACCTCCTCGCCCTCCTTGAGGGCCGACATGTCCTTGAGGTCAAGGGTGGTGTAGCGCTCCGCGAGGTCGCGGTAATTCTGGAGGGGATGGCTGCTGATGTACAGGCCCAGCATCTCCTTTTCGCCCTCCCAGATGACGTGGTCGGGCCATTCGGGAAGCTTGGGCTGCTCGTAGATGCGCTGGAACGATTCCTGCGAGTCGCCCATGTCGAAGAGCGAGGTCTGGCCGATGGCCCGGTCGCGCTGCACCACCTGCCCCTCGCTGATCGCCTTCTCCATGGCGCTGTCCACCTGCCGCCGGTTCCAGCCCGTGCTGGCATAGGCGCCCGCCTTGTTCAGGCTCTCCACCACCCGCGCGGACACGCACGAGCTGTCCAGCCGCTTGCAGAAGTCGAAGATGTCCGCGTAGGGGCCGTTCGCGCGCTCCGCCACGATGGCCGTCGCCGGCCCCTCGCCGACGTTGCGCACCGCGCTGAGCCCGAAGCGGATCGCGTTGCCCTCCACGGCAAAGTTCAGCATGCTGTGGTTCACGTCCGGCGGCAGCACGTCCATGTTCATGCGCCGGCATTCCTCGATGTACAGGGCCGCCTTCTCCAGGTTGCCGATTTCGCTGGTGAGCAGCGCGCACATGTACTCGACGGGGTAGTTCGCCTTGAGGTAGGCCGTCTGGTACGCCACAAACGCGTAGGCCACGCTGTGCGACTTGTTGAAGCCGTACCCGGCGAACTTTTCTATCTTGGCCCAGAGCGTGTCGGCCAGCGCCCTGCCGATGCCGTTCTTCGCGCAGCCCTCCACGAAGGCGGCCTTCTGCTTGTCGAGCTCCGCCTGGTTCTTCTTGCCCATGGCCCGGCGCATGATGTCCGCGTGGCCCAGCGAGAATCCCGCGGCGGCCTGCACCATCTGCATCACCTGCTCCTGGTACACGGCGATGCCGTAGGTCTCCTTCAGAATGGCGGCCACCGACGGGTGGTCGTACTCGATGCGCTCGGGATGGAATTTCCAGTCGATGTAGGTGTCGATGAACTGCATCGGGCCCGGCCGGTACAGCGCCACGAGCGCGCTCATTTCCTCGATGCTTTCCAGGCCGATGCGCCGTGCCAGGTCGCGCATGCCCGAGCTTTCCAGCTGGAAGACGCCCATGGTCTCGCCGCTTCGCAGCAGTTCGTAGGTCTTGGCGTCGGTTGTGGTGATGCTGTCGATGTCGAGCGCCACGCCGCGCCCCTCCCTGATCAGGCGCACCGCCTCGTGCACCACGGTCAGCGTGCGCAGGCCCAGGAAGTCCATCTTGAGCAGGCCGATCTTCTCGACGCCCTTCATTTCCGCCTGGGTCACCACCGTCTCCGAGTTGGCAGCCTTGAACAGCGCCACGTGGTCGGTCAGGTCGTGGTCGCAGATGACCACGCCCGCCGCGTGCACGCCCACGCTGTTGATGGTGCCCTCCAGGCGCGCGGCCAGCCGCCACAGCCGCGCCACCTGCGGGTCCTCCTGCACCAGCCGGCGCAGTTCCGCCTCCTCGGCGAGCGCGTCGGCGAGTTTCTTCTTCGGGTCGGTCGGCAGCAGGTTGCAGATGCGGTTCACGTCGCCCAGCGGCATGCCGAGCACGCGCCCCACGTTGCGCACCACGTTGCGCGAAAGCATGCGGCCGTAGGTGACAATCTGGCTCACGTTCGCCGCGCCGTAGCGCTCCCGCGCGTAGGTGATCATCTCCTCGCGCCGCAGGAAGCAGAAGTCGATGTCGAAGTCCGGCATGCTCACGCGCTCGGGGTTGAGAAAGCGCTCGAACAGCAGGTTGTAGCGCAGCGGCTCTATGTTCGTGATGCGCAGCGCGTAGGCCACGATGCTGCCCGCGCCGGAGCCGCGGCCCGGGCCCACCGGTATGTTCACCTCGCGCGCGTGCTTGATGAGGTCCCACACCACCAGGAAGTAGTCGGTGAAGTTCATTTTCTCAATGACGTTGAGTTCGAACAGCGCGCGTTCCACGTGCGTGGCGGGCACCGGGTCGCCATAGCGCTCGACAAGCCCCTGAATCACCAGTTTCTCCAGATACTCCGGCTTGGTGAACTCCGCGGGCACGGCGTAGTCCGGAATCAGCCGCATTTCGCCGGGCATCTTGAACTCGCAGCGCTCGGCCACCAGCAGCGTGTTGGAGACCGCCTCGGGCCAGCGCGCGAAGAGCCCGCGCATCTCCTCGGGTGTCCGGAAGTAGTACTCGTTGCCCGACATCCGCATGCGGTCCGGCGCGTCGAGCGTCTTCTGCGTCTGGATGCACAGCAGGATCTCGTGCGCCTCGTAGTCCTCGCGGTCGGTGTAGTGGCTGTCGTTCGTGGCGATGTGCAGCAGCCCGTGGCGGCGCGCGAGGTCGGCCAGCAGCGGGTTGATCTCCTCCTCCTCCTCCATGCCGTGGTTCATCATCTCGATGAAGAACCCGTCGCGGCCGAAAATCCCCGCGTATTTCTCCGCGACCTGGTCGGCCTCCTCCAGCTTGCCGTGCCGGAGCAGCCGCGGGATGCGCCCGCCCAGGCACGCCGTGGAGGCCATCAGCCCCTTTGAATACTTGGCCAGCAGCTCGTCGTCCACGCGCGGCTTGTAGTGGCGGCCCTCAATGTGCGCCAGGCTGCTGAGCTTGCACAGGTTGTGGTAGCCCTCCCCGTCGCGGCACAGCAGCACCAAGTGGTCCGACGCGTCGGACGACGACTTGCCGGACTTGTCCTTGTGCGTGGTGGGCGACACGTACAGCTCGCACCCGATGATGGGCTTGACGCCCGCGTCCCTGGCGGCGTAGTAAAACTCCATGGCGCCGAACAGCGTGCCGTGGTCGGTGATGGCGCACGCGCCTATACCGTACTCCTTGCAGCGCGCGATGATGTCGTGGGTCTTGCTCAGCCCGTCCAGCAGGCTGTAATGCGTGTGAACGTGCAGGGGGACGTAGCCGGCCGTGTTTTCCATGCTATTCGAAGTACTCCAGCAGCAGGTTGATGGCCGTTTCCGCCGTCTGCGCCTTGATTTCCCCGCGCGTGCCGGAAAACTGGCGGCGGATGACCGCCGTGCCGTCGTCGCGCGCCACCGCCAGGTAGACCAGCCCGACCGGCTTGTCCGCGCTGCCGCCCATCGGCCCCGCGATGCCCGTCACCGCAAGGCCGTAGGTGGCGCCTGTCAGCCGCCGCACCCCCTCGGCCATGTCCCGGGCCGTCTCCTCGCTCACCGCGCCGTGCGCCGCCAGAACATTCTCCGGCACGCCCAGCAGCGTGTGCTTCACAGCATTGTGGTAGGCGACCACCGACCCCAGGAAATAGGCGGAAGCGCCCGACACATTGGTGAGCCGGTGCGCGATGAGCCCGCCGGTGCACGACTCGGCCGTCGCAAGGGTCATCCCCGCCTGGATAAAATAGGTGGCGGCTTCCTCTTCGATGCTTGGTGGCGCAGCCATGACCGTGTTCTCCCGCGGCGCGCCCGTTGCCGCAACGCTCCGCTACTTGAACCACACCTTCAACGAGCAACTCTCACCGGCGCGCACCCAAACGCGCGGAATGGCCCGCAACGTTAAGACGCCCGCCCGCTTTGCTGAAAACGACTTCACCAATCTAATTATAACCTGTCTGAAACGCACATCGTCAGTGCCAAAACGGGCGGTAGCCCCCGGGTAAATGAGTGTAGTCGAAGCCCACCGTCCATTTCCATGACCACCCACTCCAGCGCCCCATATCCCTTGCCATGCGGCAATGAAGCAAGATAGAAATAAAACATAGCGGAGAACTTGACATTGCATTACAGGTTTCGCTATACTGCATTAAGTTGAGCGTATTTGTAGTGTATGGCGCGTGGAGTGCCTGAAACCGCAAAATGCTCCATGGAAAACAGGAACAACATCACGGTCGAGGCAAAATACTGAGGCGAAAGGAGGAGTGTAACACCAGACGCCCAAAGGGCTTACCTCGCTGTTTCGACCAAACCAAAGGTGATGCGCCCATAAAGCGGTTTCCGCTCGTGCGGCAGACCTCGCGCCCCAAAGGCGCGGACAAACATGACAAGAATGATACGGAATAGGAGACAACGTACAATGCGTACGCTAAAAACTTTGGTGATTGCAGCGCTGGTCCTGAGCGTGTCCGGCGTGGCGCTGGCCGAACTTCAGAACGTTGAAGTCGGCGGCAAACTGCAGATTCGCGGCAACTACTGGCGTCTTGACGCGCAGGGTGCCACCTCATTTGTCGAGCAGCGCACCGCGCTGAACGTGAAGGCGGACTTCACCAATGAAGTCAGCACATTCATCGAGTTCGACTCTTACAACGACTGGGGCCAGGGTTTCCGTTCGGACTACCTGACCGGCATTGACAGCCGGGGCGGTTCGGATGTGAACCTGTACCAGGCCTACATCAATGTGAAGGACCTGTGGGGCACCCCGCTGAGCCTGCGCGTTGGCCGCCAGGAACTGGTGTTCGGCGGCGGATTTCTGCTTGGCAACAACAGCACGGCCCCGTACTTCACGGGCCTGTCCTTTGACGCCATCCGCCTGACCTACGCCACCGACCAGTTCAAGATTGACGCCTTCGCCGCCAAGCTTGCCGAGAACTTCAAGAACTTTGGCAAGGGCGACACCGACCTGTACGGCATCTACGGCAGCTACATCGGCATCGAGGACGTTGCGCTGGACGCCTACTGGCTCTATGTCCAGGACAACACGGTGGTCGGCGAGGATATCGACATCCACACCCTTGGCCTCCGCGGAACGGGAAAATTGGGCGGTTTTGACTTCCTGGCAGACGTGGCGTATCAGTTTGGCAGCGTGGACGGCCAGCCGTCGGCCTGCCCCGCGGGCTTCGGTGAGGCCAATGTCGACTACGGCACCTTCGGCGGCCAGGCCATCGTTGGCTACACCTTCGACGTGGCGTGGCAGCCCCATGTGTTCGGCCTCTTCGCCTACTACGGCGCGGGCGACGCGGACAACAGCTGCTGGTCCAATGACCGCACCCTGCCCTTCAACCGCCTGTTCTCGGACGTCCAGTACAGCGACTTCGTCGATCTGAACTCCAACGCGACCAACGTGATTGGGTACGCGCTGGGCGTGCAGGTCTCCCCGACCGAGTGCACCTCGGTGACGCTGGCCGGCAAGTACCTCGACACGGAGGAGAACATCGGCAAACAGAGCGGCTGGGGCTGGGAAGTCAACCTGGTTGGCAGCTATCACTACAGTGAAGACCTGGCCTTCTCCGCAGGTTACTCCCACTTCTTCGGCAACGACTGGTCCCAGACGGACGACTCGTACAATCCCAGCTACGACTACTTCTTCGCCGGGACGGAAATCTCCTTCTAACGCGGCCTATACCCTTTGACAATGCGCCCCCCCGCGAAAGCTTCGCGGGGGGGCGTCCTGTATTGTGTCGGCTCATGCCGCCTCAGTGGTGGGAGAAGCAGCGCTCCAGCGTGAAGACCATGGTTGCGCCGGCCTCGTTGCAGGCCTCAATGGCCTCGTAGTCGTTCATGCTGCCGCCGGGCTGGGCCAGCGCCGACACGCCCGCGCCGGTGGCCGAATCCACCGCGTCGCGGAAGGGGAAGAAGCCGTCGGACGCCATGACCGAGCCTTCCAGGCTTTCAGCGCCCTTGTACTTCGCCTTGGCCTTGGCGATGGCCTGCTGCACCGCGCCCACGCGGTCCTGCTCGCCCGTGCCCACGGCCAGCGTCTGGCCGTTGCGCGCGATGACCACGCCGTTGGAGCGCACATGGATGTTCACATACCAGGCGAAGAGCAGGTCATCCAGCTCCTGCGCGGTGGGCTTGCGCGCGATGTCGATTCGGCCCTTCTTCGGGTGATCGTTGTACGCCGGCACCAGGTCGGCCACCGACTTGACCCGCGACAGGTAGGGCTGGGCGAGGACGACGCTGCCGTCGTCGAATATCTTCATTTCATAGGCGTTCGCGCCGTCTTCCAAAAACTTGGGCAGCACCGAGAAATCGGGCGTCTTGATGATGCGGATGTCCTTGTTTCTCTTGAACTTCTCGTTGTTGCTGAAGTTTTCCAGCGCGCCCTCGGAGAACGACGGGGCGACCACGCCCTCGACGATGGTTTGCATGATCTCCTCCGCCGTGTCGGCGTCCACCTCGGTGTTGAACGCGACCACGCTGCCAAACGCGGCCTGCGCGTCCGCGTCCCGCGCGCGCATGTAGACCTCCACAAGCGGCTGTTCGCCGTTGCGGATGGCCACGCCCGACGGGTTGCAGTGCTTCATCACCGCGCAGGACGGCCGCTGCATGAACTTGAGAATGCCGATGGCGTGCTGCATGTCCTCCAGATTCGTCTGCGACAGTCCGCCCTTGCCCGTCTTGAGCATCTCCATCGCGCCCAGCACGAGCCCCTGGGCGCCCACGGGCCGGTAGAAGGAGGCCGGCTGGTGCGGGTTTGTGCCGTAGCGCAGGTCGTCCACCTTCTCATAGGCCCGGCCCAGAATCTCGACCGTCTGGGGGAAATCGCCTTCGGTGCGGGTGCGGTACATTTTCTTGAGATCGATGTCGGCCATGGTGAAAAACTCCTGAACGGTTGAAACAACGCGGCAGCCCAAGGGTGAATTGTGCGCGCGAAACAGCCCTCTCGCGCGGGCGTATTTTGCCACAGCGGGCGGGGGGAATGCACGGGTCCCTTGTCCCCCTTTGAAGGGGGACATCCGCCGCAAGGCGGCAGGGGGATGTTGGGTGGCAAGCAGGACCAACATCCCCCTAAATCCCCCTTCAAAGGGGGACTTAAGGCAGCCTGCGCGTGAGCGTTTATGCCTGTTTCCCTCGTTTCTCGCGCGCCTCCTTCCCAAGCTGCAATATGGGAGCGAGGGCGTACACGCCGGTTCCCGTCTTGGCCCCGGAGGGGGGCGCTGGGACAGACACTCCCTCGTTCCCAAGTTGCGCTTGGGAATGCCCCTGTCCGCGAAGCTGCACTTGGCCCGCATATCTCACCGGTTCACGTTACGCCTTTGCAAGACTGTGCCAGCGATGCACTTGTAATCCAAGACCACAGGACACGCCGTCATTGCGAGCGGAGCGAAGCAATCTCTTGCCCGCGATAGACTCGC
>CAIUWO010000860.1 GCA_903902895.1 Candidatus Hydrogenedentota bacterium
ATGTGACATTTCTAAAGAGTTTTGACACGACCGGGACACGACCGGGACACGACCGGGACACGACCGGGACACGACCGGGACACGACCGGGACACGACCGGGACGCCTTGCGGTGATTTGGGATGGCGGTTTGTGTGGAATTTCCGCAAGTTGAAGGGCATCGGCCCGTGACGGCCGGGACAAGCAGGAAGAAGGGTCTTGAAGTGGAAGCGATTACAGGTCTTGCGGCTGCGCCGACAACCATGCGCAGTCGCTGCGCGGGCATGCTTTCGGCAATGTGGCGACCTGCGATTTTGCGGAAGATGCGGACTGGCGCGGCGTGATGGAGGTGGAGTGCGGCGGGTGAAGGTGCTGCACCAGGGCGTGATTGAGCCGTCGCTGTCGGGACGGTACAACGTGCAGAACACGCTGGCGGCCGTGGCGGTGGCGGCGCTGCTGGGCGCGTCGCCCGGGGCCGTGGCCGAGGGGGTGCGCAGTTTCCCCGGCGTGAAACGGCGGCTGGAGACGTTTCTGGAGCACAACGGCGTGACCTTTGTCGACGATTTTGCACACCATCCCACGGCGATTCGTGAAACTATCGGTGCGGCGCGCGAGCGCTGGCCGCAGGCGCGCCTTGTGGTGCTGTTTGAGCCGCGCTCCAACACGACGGTGACCAGGGCGTTTCAGGGGGAAATGGAAGCGTCTTTCGCCGGGGCCGACGTGGTGTGGCTGGGACTGATCTATCGCGGCGACCGAATTCCCGAAGCGGAACGCCTGGACCGTGTGCAGTGACCGACGTGCTGACGCGCAGGGGAGTGGAAGCAGGCTGCTCCGATGCCGTGTCCGAAATGGCCGACACCGTCTGGAACAACGCGCGGCCCGGCGATGTGGTGCTTATACTCAGCAACGGCGCATTGGGCGGAATCCACAAGATTTTCCGCGAGAAGGCGGGGAGGGAGTGATTTGGACGGGACGTCTTGCCGCCGCTCTTTCAGGGCATCCGCGGTCTGACGAAGCGACCGCTTGAAACGCCGCGCCCATGCCTAGGGTTGAGGCCAGCAGCAGACTGTGCGCCGTTTTGTTCACAATGACAACGCGCCATGCGCCCTTGACTGCGAAATGCGTGTCCGCCTCGGGTCCGCTCAGTCTTCCGCTTCCAGCACATGGCGAACTGTGTCGCGCAGCACCTTTATGGACAGGGGCTTTTGCAGGAAGTTGATGCCCTCTTCCAGCACGCCATGCTGCGACACCACCTGTTCCGGATAACCGGACATGTAGATGACCCTGAGGTCGGGCCAGCGGCGTGACAGGCGCTTGTGCAGTTCGCGCCCGTTCATGCCCGGCATCACCACATCGGTCAGCAGCAGGTCGACGGTGCATTCACACTTGCCCATCAGCGCCACGCATTCTTCGCCGTTCTTTGTCCGCAGCACCCGGTAGGACATTTTCTCCAGTGCGGCGCAAACCAGTTCCCGAACGGAGTCGTTGTCCTCCACCACAAGTATGATCTCGCCCCCCTCGATTTCCTTCACGTGTCCGGCGGCATGCCGGCGTTCTGCGGTTTCCGACGCGGCCTTTCGGAAAAGCACCTCGGCCGTGGTGCCCGCCCCGGGCATGCTGTGCAGCCGTATGTGGCCCCCGTGCTGCCGCACAATGCCGTAAACCGTGGCCAAACCCAGTCCCGTACCATCCTCCTTGGTCGTGAAGAAGGGCTCAAACGCCTTGCATATCGTCTCCTGGTCCATGCCGACACCCGTGTCGCTGACCGAAAACAGCACCCCCGGCCCCAAATGGGTGCCGGGATGCGCTTCCGCATAGGCCTTGTCCACCTCGATTTGCCGGATCGCTATTGTCAGTTTTCCGCCCTGCGGCATGGCGTCCTGCGCATTGACGCACAGGTTCATGAGGATCTGCTTGACCTGGTTGACATCGGCCCGTATGGGAAAAGCGCCCGGAGGGGCATCCACCTCGATGGCGATGTTCTCGCGAATCGTGCGGCGGATCACGTTCTGGAAGTCGGCGACGGTTTCGCCAAGGTCGATGGTTCTGATGTTGAGGGTCTGGCGCCGGCCCACGGCGAGCAACTGCTGCGTGAGGTGCTTGGCATGCTCGGCGGCGTCAGCGATCTCTTTGAGGTCCCGGTGCCAGGGATGTTCCGGGGGGGCCTCCTCAAGCAGCAACTCGGCAAAACCAAGGATGGGTGTCAGCACGTTGTTGAAATCGTGCGCCACCCCGCCGGCCAGACGGCCTATCGACTCGAAGTTCTGGATGCGCTGCAGTCGCTCCTCGACCTCTTTGCGCTGGGTCATGTCGCGGGCGAGCAGCAGCGCCTCCCCCTCGGGAAGCAGCGAAACACTCAGGTCAATCCGCGCTTTCTTCCCGTCTTTTCGCGGGATTTCAAGATCGTAGAGCCGCGCGGTCTCCCCCTCCAGCGCACAGGCCAGTCCCTCCCTGACTTCGGCGATCGCCGTTCCGAAAAGCAGCTCCATGCTGGTCTCGGAAAGCTCCCCGCGCGAGTATCCAAAAAGGTCGCAGGCGCTCTGATTGGACTCCAATATGGCCCCGCTCTGCGGGTTGGCCACACAGATCGCCTCCGAGGCGCTTTCAAACAGCGCCTGGTATCGTCTTTCCGAGCGTCGGCTGGTTTCGTTCGCCTCCAGAAGCTTCTCTGATTCCCGGCTAAGGCGGATCCTTCCCATAGCCATTTCAAACAGGGCCGGATTCATGAAGCAAACCCAGCCGGACACACACGTAATGAGCGAAAAGTTGGCGCATGTGTCAAGGATGCCGGCGTAAACGGGTACAAGGTCCGCCCCCATCTTCATCATCTCGGAGACGAGCCCCAGTGTGCTCGCGGCGACCATGGCCCAGCAGGCCATCCGGGGTCCCTGATGCACGCGAGAAACGACAATGAGCGACGCGGTTAGCAGGCTCAGTCCGGCCAAGAGCCCCGTAAGGGTCCGCAGCAGCCAGTATTCCGACACCAGACGCGTGCCAATAAGAGCCATGAAACCCAGAAAGGAAAGAAGAAAAACAACGCGCCGCAAATTCGCGAAATGCCGTGCCTCGGCGCCGGTCAGCTCCGGCCAGTCGGACATCATGGGCGCGTATTTTCTTTCCATCACCACTTCACCCCTGTTGACTTGTTCAAGCCGGGCGTCCCTCTTGCCTCCTCTGAAACGCAACCGTTCACCTGGATGCTTCGCCATGATTATGGGCCAAAACGCGCGCGGGGTCAATGCATTCTTTGCGGTGCTTCCGAAAGGGCTGGATTTGTCGGTAGGCTTTGCCCCGGCGCGCGCACACGCGGGCCGAATGTGGTAAGCTTCTTCAAGGTGGTGTCAGCACTAAGGCAGCCGTTACACGGAAAGGCAATATGCAGTATGTTTTCTGAAAGAACGGGGTTGAACGCCGCCTTGGGAATGCTGGCGGCTGCCATGCTCATGGTGCTTTGCCAGTTTACGGCCTCCGGACAGTCCGGTCCAACAACGCGGGGAGACCTGCTTTCAGCCAAGGAACTGGCTAAAATCGGAAAGTCGTTCATCAACAGCCCGCCGACGCCACCACCGGGGTTTGCGCGTCCGCTGGCCGCGGGCGGGTGGGATTCCAAGTCCCTCTCGTCCAACAGTCTTGCCGTTCCGACATCCACCTGGACCTACGGATGCACGGCCACCTCGGCCGGTATGATCTTTGCCTTTTATGACCGGAACGGCTATCCCGGCATGTACACCGGCCCCGCCAACGGCGGGGTCTGCCCCCTGACCGACTTGGGGCAGGGAATCAATGCGCCCGTTTCCGGGGCCTGCTCTATCATTGCCACGCAGAACGGGTTTGACGGTCGGGCAACGGCCGGCCATGCGGACGATTACTATTTCGGCTACGGGGCGGAAGGGCCCGACCCATGGGTGGGTGTCCGCCCGGAGCACGCCTGGGGCGGCTGCACGGCGGACTATATGGGGACCAACCAGTTCAAATGGGACTATTACAGCGGTGACAGCGGTACGGACAGCAACCCCGACGGGGGGACGTCGTATTTCAGCAACTCTTCCGGCGGCAGGCTGTATGATTTTATCCCGCCGTCCTCGTATGGAACCCCGCAGACGGAGGCATGTCATGGCATGCGTCTGTTCGCTGAGTCGCGGGGGTATGGCGTGACGGAGAACTACACGCAGGCGATTGACACGCTTTACGCGGGCGGTTTCTCCTTTGCCAACTACAAGACGGAAATTGACGCCGGCTGTCCGGTGATGATTCACGTGTCGGGGCACACCATGGTCGGCGTGGGCTACGACGACGCCGGGAGCACGGTGTATCTGAACGACACATGGGACAATGCCGTTCACTCGATGACTTGGGGGGGCGCTTATTCAGGCATGGCCCAGCGGGCGGTGACGGTCATTCATCTCGCCCCGGACACAACGCCCCCGACGGGTGCGATAGTCATCAACGGCAATCTCTCCGCCACGAAGACCGCGTCCGTCACGCTTGCGCTGGCCTGGTCCGACGGCATTGGCTCGGGTGTGACGCGGATGCGCTTCAGCGACAACGGCACCACTTGGAGCGCCTGGGCGGCGCTCATGGCTGCCCGCGCCTACTCACTGCCCGCGGGGGACGGTTACAAGACGGTGCGGGTACAGTACCTGGACAGGGCCGGCAACCGTTCCGCAATATGCAGCGACTATATCCGGCTGGATACGGTTCCGCCCACCGGCGGCATCATCATCAACGGCGGCGCGGTCACCACGGCAACCAGGTCTGTTTCCCTGGGCCTGAACTGGGCGGACACAGGGGCTGGCGTGACGCGCATGCGCTTCAGCGACAATGGCTCCACGTGGACCGCGTGGCAGCCGCTGGCGGCAACGCGCGCCCACACATTGCCTGGGGCGGTCGGGAATAACACGGTGCGGGTTCAGTACCTCGACGGCGCGGGAAACAGCTCCCCGGTGTGCAGCGACTACATCAAGCTGCTGGGTTCCTGACCACAGTTCCCACGCCCTGTGCGCCCGCCCTGCTTGGCCAAGTTTCCGCTGGACATCCCGGGGCCTCGGCGCCGTACCCTGCGAGGAAACTTTTCTCGCATTGGGCCGTGAACCTATAATGAAGCCATGCATTCGACCGGCCTCCATTTGCCAAAAGCGGTAGTAACGGGCTTCGCCGCCGTGGTGGCGGGCTTGGCCTGCCTTGCCGTCCCCGCCCAGGAAGCCGCCGACCCGGCCGCGCTCTGGGCGCAGGCGACCCTGTACCGCGACGCGTGGGGCGTGCCCCATGTTTACGCCGAAAATCCGCGGGCGCTGGGCTTTGCCTATGGATACGCCCAGGCAGAGGACCGCATCGAGACGCTGCTGCTGGCCTACCGCATGGCCAACGGCCGGCTTGCCGCGGTGCTCGGCCCGGCCTATGCCGAGTCGGACGCCTTCTCCATCAAGATGAACCATGCCCGCCTTGCCCAAACGGCCCTTGAACAGGCCGACCCGGTCACGCGCGACCTGTGCGACGGCTTCGCGCTGGGCATAAATTCATGGATCGTCGATCATCCGGGCGCCGCGCCCGCCTGGGCCGACGGCGCCCAGGCGCAGGATGTGCTCGCGCTGTGGCACGCCTTCCTGATGAGTTTCGCCCCCTTTGACGTCCCCGGGACTTGGCACCGCCCGCCCGCCATGGAAAGCGGCAACGCCTGGGCCATGGCCCCGTCGCGCACCGCCGAGGGGAAAGCGGTGCTGGTCATCAACCCGCATGAGCATTTCGACGGCGCGTTCCAGTGGTGCGAGGCCCATCTGGTTCTGGGGGACATGGACGTGTCCGGCGCGGCCCTGTGCGGCGTGCCGGTCGTCGTCATGGGCCACAACGCCACCCTCGGATGGGCCCTCACGCCGAACTTCCCCGATTTTGCCGATGTCTACAACGAGCGTTTTGCCGACACCCCCCAGGGGGAAGGCCCCAAAAACATGAAGAAGGGCGACCAGCCGCCCATCCCGCCCGACATGGTGGCGCTGCTGGAGTACATGGCCCAGGCGCAGCCCTACTACGTGCGCACCGATGCGGGCATGGAAGAGCGCGCCGTCCCCGCCTATATCGGCCCGCGCGGCCCGCTCTTTGAAAACAGCGCCGCCGGGCTCTACTCATGGCGCATTGGCGGCTTCTATGACTTTGGCGGGCTCCGCCAGCTCATGGAGATGGGCCGGGCCACCGGCTTGGGCGCCTTTCAGGATGCCCTGCGCATGCACCAGTTGCCCTGTTTTCACGTTACCTATGCCGACCGGGACGGCAACATCTTCTATTTGTACAACACCAAGGCGGGTGCCCGGCCGGAAACGCCGCCCGTGGTCCCCGCCGGCAGGGAGGAGGCCCAGGAAGTCCTGCGCTGGGACCGGCCCCTGCCAGTGGGCGTGGACATAATCGGCTGGGCCGACGGCGTTGCCGTCGATTCGCTGCCCGCCGTCACCAACCCCGCATCCGGCTATGTGCAGGCCTGCGGCAGCCCGCCGTGGACCGTCACCGAAAACACGGGACTGACGCCGGAAAACTGGCCCTCATGGCTGTCGGGTGATCCGGAAAGCTACCGCGCCCGCCGCGCCCGCGAACTGCTGCGCGCGGGCACGCGCAGTTTCCGCGACAACCAGTCCATGCTCTTTGACACCGTCGTGCCCGCCGCGATGGACACGGTTCCGGCACTGCTGGCCATGGCCGGGCAGCGCGCCGACCTCGTCAAGGTGGCCCACCCCGACCTCGTCAACGGGCTCGCCGTGCTCAAAGACTGGAATTTTGTGGCCGATGTCAACTCCACCGGCATGACGTTTTATCATGTGTGGTGGGCCATGCTGCGCAACCAGGCCGGTCCGGCACTGGGCGAGCGTGACCTCTACGCATTGCTCGCGTCAAACACGCCCCAGGCCCAGGAGACCGCCCTGCGCGCCGCCGAGGACGCGTCGCGCATGCTGCGCAACGAGTTTCAGACGCTGTCCGTGCCCTGGGGGGAGCGGCACCGCCTCCGGCGCGGCGCGCGCGAGGAGGCCGCGCCCGGCTCCGCCACCGGTGAACCCATTCTGCTCCTCTCCGACCAGATTTGGGCTGACGGCAAGTGGATAGCCTCCTACGGCACCGGATTCGCCATGGCCGTGCAGTTCGGCGACGTTCCCGAGGCCGTGAGCCTTTCGCCGTTCGGCACCTCCGAGAATCCGCGTTCATCCCATTACACCGACCAGATGGACCTGCTCACACAGCGCCGCTTCAAGCGCGCGCTCTACACGCCCGAGGCGGTCATGCGCAGTGCCGACCACGCCCTGGGAACCGTCATAACGCTCCTGCCGCAGGGGGTGGCCGGCGCGGTCACCTTCCACGGCGACGGGCCCATGCAGGCCCGGATCACCACCCAGACCAAGCCGCCCGCGGAGCTGCCGGAGGACTACGCCGCGTTCACGCTTTACGTCGCGCCCCAGCGCAGCCCGCAGGGCCGGGCCGTGCGGCTCGACGTGAGTCTCCATGTCCCCGCCACCGTGTGCGCCGACGAGAAACTGCCCGCGCTGGCCCTGTTTGTCTATGAGGAGGGGTTGGGCTGGTACCAGCCCCAGCCCCAGGAATTCGATGCCGCCACGCGCACCTTCCATGCACGCCATGACACGGTCGGCCGGTCCTACGCGGTGCTTGGCCCCGCGTCCGCCCTGGAACCGGTCCCGCCCGAGAGCGCCAGCGAGGCTCCATCCGTTCCACCCGGCGCCGAGCCTCCCGCAGAGGCCGGGCCGGTCGGCATTGATGTGCTGCTCCAGCAGCACGCGCTGCCCAAACCGATCACAGGAACACCCCGATTCAAACTGGACCGGCTGGAACCGAAAAAGAAAGCCGGAGAGGACGCCCCCAAGACAAGCGTCCCGGAGCCCGAAGCCGTTTCCGAACCGGGCAAGGTGTTCAAGTTCGAACGGCGCGACGCGCCCGCCGCAAAGCAGGAAAAGAACGTGCCCATGATGCCTGAGATTCCCGGGTTCCGCTATGGTCCGGGCCTGAAGGACGAATTCGGCGCCTCGCCCACCCCCAGCGGCGATGTTTCCGGAAGAGTGTTCAAGATAGACCGGCTCGACAGGCCCCAACTGCCGCAGGGGCTGGGAACCAAGCCGGAACTGGTCGAGTCTCCCGAAATACGGGAGATGCCCGGACCGGCGAAAGACGCCGCGGGTCCGGCCGGGGACACAGTACCCGAACCGGCCGCACAGCAGCAAAAGGCCACCCCCCCCGCTCCGGACACACCGCCCCCGGAAAAAAGCCCCGCCCAGGATGCCGGCACGCGCCCTGAACTGCCTTCCGTCATCCCCCAGGATCCGTCCTTCAATTTCGGCCCCAATTTCCGGGCCCCCAAGCCTGACGGCGAAGACGCCGCCGCCGGAAAGCACGGCACGTTTCGCATCGAGCGCGTTAAACCCTAGAATGCAGACCGTTCCCCGGGCGGAAGTGACGCAATGCCGCCATTCCGCCGGACGCGGTCCTTGCCGATAAAGAAAGGCCCCAAGCAATGTTCGTCTGGTTCTATGTTGGCTTTCTGCTCTTCGTGTTCACCATGCTCGCCCTCGACCTGGGCGTGTTCAACCGAAAGGCCCACACCATACGCACCGTCGAGGCGCTGGCATGGACCTCCTTCTGGGTCAGCCTGTCGCTCCTGTTCAGCGCCATCGTCTACTACATTTACGAGCACGACTGGCTGGGCATCGCCTCCTCTTCGGGCCTCGGCCTGACCGGGCGCCAGGCCGCCCTGCAGTACATCACCGGCTACATCATCGAGGAGTCGCTCAGCGTCGACAACATGGTCGTCATCGCCATTGTCTTCGCCCATTTCGGCATCCCGACCCGCTACCAGCACCGGGTGCTCTTCTGGGGCATCCTGGGCGCGCTCATCATGCGCGGCGTCATGATTGCCGCCGGCACCGCGCTCATCACGCGTTTCGAGTGGATTCTGTTTGTCTTCGGCGCGCTCCTACTCTTCACCGCCGCGAAGATTGCCGTCGTGGGCGACGAAAAGCCCAACCCCGAAAAGAACCTGCTGGTCCGGCTGGCCCGGCGCTTCTTCCACGTGACCACCGAGGTGCACGGAACCCATTTCATTGTCAAGAAGAACGGAAAGCGCCATTTCACGCTGCTGTTCATCGTGCTGCTCGTCGTGGAAAGCTCTGACGTGATTTTCGCCGTCGATTCCATTCCCGCCGTCATCGCCGTCACCCGCGACCCCTTCCTCGTGTTCACCTCCAACATATTCGCCATCCTCGGCCTGCGCTCGCTCTACTTCGCGCTCGCCGGGCTTGTCGATCAGTTCCGTTACCTCAAACCCAGCCTTGTCGTGCTGCTCGGCTTCGTCGGCGTCAAGCTCATCATGGAGCACTGGTACGCCATCCCCACCTCCGTCTCGCTGCTCGTGGTGCTCGGCATCCTGTCCGTCGGCGTTGTGGCCTCCCTGCTCGAACTGCGCCGCAACCCCGCCGTGAAGAAACAGCTCGCCGACCTCGCCGCCACCGCGGAGGACGTCGCGGTGATGACGGTTCACGAGGCAAAGCGCATCGCCGTGCTCTTCATTGGCTCCAGCATGCTAGTTGTCGGCCTGGCCATG
>CAIUWO010000861.1 GCA_903902895.1 Candidatus Hydrogenedentota bacterium
CACGAAAATCATCGCCGGCGATGCAACCCCGGCGGCGCCCTACACCTTTGGCGTGTTCAATCCCCTGCTGGGCCTGCCCGGCGTGGTCGATGTGCTCGCCAACACCCGTAACCCCGATCCGCTGGTCGGGGGCCTGCTGGGCTTTCCAGTGCTGGCCGACACGGATGTCGGCTGGCCGGGCTTCAGCGTGGCCAAGGCCAGCGTCCCGGACCCGAAACTGGAGACCTGGCCCATTCCGATGGCGTTGACCGGCCTGCAGATGCCGCCGGGCGCGCGCACGGCAGACACCAATGATCCCAACCTGCTCGCCCCGAAGAACACCGGGGGCGCGTGGAACGCCGTCTCTGACGGCGCGGCCGCCCTGCGCCTGTCCTCCATGATGATGACGGGCCGGCCCGGGCATTTCGACGGGCGCTACTACGAAAACCTCGGTGGTCTCGCCGCAGGCGCCGCAAAGGGTGGTAGACTTAAGGCAGGTGACGGAACCTACCCGTTAAGCAATGAGAGCATGCCCGAGCGGCGCTTCGAGGAAATAGACAACCGGCTCGGGCGCATGGCCAATTTAATCACCACGCGGTCCGATGTGTTCGAGATACTGGTCACCGTGCAGGCGGGCAACGCCACCGACGTCAACGGGGACAACCGCATAGACTACCGCGATGTCAACGAATTCAGCGTCATGGCCGAATCACAGGGGCGGGTGATTTACGAACGCCGCGCAAGAACCGACCGCTCGGACGAGGCCGCACAATGAACCGTCAATCCATGGGGAACATGAATGCAAGGAGGTAGAAACGAAATGCGAAGCACTTGGAAGACCCTTGGGGCGATCTCGGCCATCGTCCTCGCCACCGCCCTGTGCGCGGGCGCCGCCCCGATAGAGGTCGCCACCAGCGACAATTTGGCCGACATGATGAACGGAGCCACCGCCGGCACCACGCTCAACCTCATCGCAGGAATCCACACGCTCAAAGCCCCCGTGTACATCAAGAATTCCCTCACCGTCTCCGGGCTTATCAACACACTCCCCACGGACGTCGTCATCACCCAGGGCGCCCCCCCGGCCGACGGCTGCTTCGGCAACGCCGTCACGGACGGCGACTTCGAGGCGAGCGGCGCCTGGACCCCGCCGGCCATCATCACCAGCACCCCCGCCGACCCCTACAGCGGCACCCAGTATGCCCTCTTCACCCGCCCCGCTACCGCCACCACGGGTGTGCCCGACGGGGCCATGGATTTCACCTCCGCCACCCCGCTCGACCTCTCCAAGTTCCCCCTGCCCTCCACCATAACCGATCGCTTCGAGTGGAGCACCAACATTCCCGCCAAAGTGTCGCCCTTCCCGGTGACGCTGACGCATTCGGGCACCTTTCCCGCGCCGCTGCCCGCCCCCTATGTCGAGTCCATAACCAGTGCCGCCCCCGTCAACATTTCCCAGCCGCGCCTCAATGTCTGGCTGTGGATACCCTTCATGAACCCCACCGACAAGCTGGAGTTTCTGGTCGCGGGCGTCGCGCCGGTGAGTTTCTACACCGACGTGGCCGCGATCACCACCGGGGGCACATTCACCAGCGCGGATGCGGCCGCCTACGCATCAGGCTGGAGAATTGTGTCCATCGACATGGCGGGGCACACCGGCCCGACAACGCTTGCGCTGAAGGCCACGCTTGACCCGAATGTGGACAAGCCCGGCATTATTTTCGTGGGCGCGGTGGAGCAGGGCGGCGCCTCGGTTGCGGACTGGGTCGGCGCGCCGGGCGGCACCGCAATCGGGCTGGACCCCGCCAATTTCATCGCCAGTTCCACCAAACCGGGCGGCATTGCCCCCCCGATGCTCGTGACCGATCCGGCCTTTCTCGTTCCCCTCCAGGCCTACGCGGTGTATTTTGGCGGCGTGGGCCGGCCCTGGTGCGGATTCCAGGCAAAGGCCCCCCAACAGTCGGACCCCGGCGACGTGATTGACGTGCAGTACAACGGCGCGTCGGTGGACTCGATCCCGGTGGGGTCGCTTGTGACGGCTACCTGCTCGCCGTTTAAGGAGACAGCAAACAAGTTTGCCGCCGACATGGGGACGCTCTCCTTCGTGGTGACCATCACCCCGCCGGCCAGCCCCGCGCTGCCGACCATTTTCGTGATCGACGAGGTCTACACGACCTATTTGTCCGATTGGTTTTGGAACCAGTACCCGGTGCCCGCCTTCAGCCCAGAAACCTACAACTTATGGTCCGGCAACCTTGACAGCACGGCGGGGTGGACCGCCGCTTCGGCGAATGCGCCCACGCTGACCATCAACGACATCGTCAGCCCGGCAAACAGCACGCCGCCCTGCGCGGGCGCAAACGCGGCCGTCTTCAATCCCGACACGCTGCCCGTGCCGCCGGTAACGCTGTACGTCTGGGTCAAACTGGCGCAAAGCGGCAACGCCGGCGACAAGCTGACCATTGACATCAACGGTGCCGGTGCGCAGGACCTGATTACGGGCGCCGCCACCGTGTCCACGACCTACGACATAAAGCAGTTTCCTGTGACGAACCTCGCGGGCACGTTCAATGTTCCGATCGTGTTCGAGAGCACAACCAGCCCCGACTGGGTCAAGCCCACCATTTTCGTGCTGGGCGCCGCCGAAGCGAGAGCGGTGCTCCTGCCCGGAACCGACCCCGTGTCCCCGGGCAATCTTGCTACCGGCGCGGAAACCCCCGAGCCTTGGTTCGCAATAAACAGCCTCGGCGTTCCCAATATGAAATATTCGGACCCCGCCCCCTACAACAATCCCGTCCGCTTTGGCGGCATCCACCAGCCCACGCTGAAATACCAGGTCACCGCGCCGTCCGCCGTCGACGGCACGCTGGAACTGCTCTTTGCCAGCAGCGCCTATCCGCTGTTGACGGCGGCGGTCGGTGTCACCTACTGTTTGGAGAAGGAAGACCTGATTCCGGCCGGGATGCTGGGCCAGCCGGCGGGCACCTTCGGCTTCCGTTCCATCATCCCCCGGCACGCACCCAGCCCGGAGACCGTGCTTGAACTGGACAACCTGTGCATCAGCTACGTGAGCGACGCGCTCCACGACCTAAACACCAGCATCCCGCTGTGCGCCAACGCCCTGCTCACGGAGGACTTCGAAGGCGGCGGCTGGTCCGCCGCGGACAGCTTTACGGACCCGTTGCCGTCGACTATAGGAGTCTCCACCGAGACGCCCGTCGCCTGCGACGCGACCAATGTGGCCGTGTTTAAGGCACTGGCCCCGCCGAACACCCAGCCCGTCACGCTCACCCAGACGTCGATCAAGGTGCCCCCGCAGGCCGCGGAAATCAAGTTCTGGTTGAAGATCACCTCGGGCACCCAGTTTGACAGTTTTGAATGCATCGTGAACGATGGCGGCGTCGACAAATCCGAGTTCAAAGTGACCGGCGACAGCACCGGCTACTCCGGATACACGCAGCCGACACCGGCCATTGACATGTCGTCGTACGCGGGCCAGACGGTGGACCTGAAGTTTCTCGCCACCCTGGCCGACAGCGCCACCCCGGCCAGTTTCGCCATAGACGACGTCTGCCTCGCCGCGCCCGCGGGCGCGGCGCTGATCACCGTCGTCGGCGGCGGCTCGCTCACCATGAACGACCTGGAAGTCACCGGCGGCGGTACCACCCCGGCCATCACGGTCACGGCCTTATCCCCCGAACTCGCCAGCCTGACCCTGCTCCGCTGCATGATTGACGGCGCCAGCGCGGGCGTGCAGTTCTCTGGCATCTCGACCGGCACCCTTGCCAGTTGCATCTTTTACAGCAATGGTGTGGACATCGACAACCAGTCCGGTTCGGTCAGCATCCTGCAGTGCACCCTGCGCGACGGGACACCCATCAATGCCGGCGCCTTCAGCCTGACCAGGCTTGCCGCCAGCCTGCTCTCCTCCGGCGGCGTCAATGGATCAGGAAGCGGAAAAAGCTACGGCAACTGGATCAGCGGCAACGCCTTCGGCAGCCTTACCCAGGACGCGGCCATGCCGGACATCGATTCGGGCTCGGTTGCGCCGGTATTTCTGGACTCCCCCTTTATAGGCAAACTGGACATTCTCCCACTGCTTCAGTCCGGCGCATCCTATGGCACACTCACGGGGCCTCCATTGTCATTCCCCGCCATTTCCGGACACAGCCCGGACTTCAAGGGTCAGAACCGGGACAACGGCAACCTGGGCATCGGCGCCGACGAGCAGGCAGTCACCTCGACGGTCCAAGACTGGAGCTGCTCACTCTCCCCGGACGTGACCGGCCCCAATTCGGCGCCGGTGCATATCGCGATTTCCGTCGTGGGCGGCGGCACCTTCCCACCAGCGACCGGGTCGGTGCAACTGCGCCTTGCGCCTGAAAAGGCCTATTGGAACACCCCGGGCGACATCAACACGGCGGGCCTTTATATCCCGTGGCCCGTGACGGTGGACCCGGGCCTGACCACGGCCTATGCGGACGTGTCCTTCTCCGCTTCGCCCTACAACGGTCTGTGCGTGGACGGCAGGATGAGCATCGGTCTGGACATCGGTGGGGGATTGGTTATGCCCGCAGGCCAGCCGCCGACCTTCATTGTGGACACCGTGCCGCCCGTGCTGATGCTCGACAGCACTTTCAGCATCACGCCCGCACCTGCGGCGCTGTCCCCGGGCACCCTGCTGCTGGGGGATGTGCACGCGCTCATCAACCCGTCGGCGAACACGACCCTTCCCTTTGAATTAGCCGTGCCGTCTGCGGCGATGAGTTGCTCGATTTCCGCGTATTTCGTGGAATCCCTGAAGCCGCTGGATGGGAACGGGGTGGCGTGCGATGTGACGCCGTCGGGCTTCTTGAGTGACCCGCAACCCAACAGTACGGCGCTCCTGACCAGCACGGCGGACGCCCCCGGATTGGCGCAATTGAACGGGGTGGTGTCCAACATTGGAAACGTGTCCAATGCGGCGGTGACTTTCTCCGGGAGCCAGGCCGGCCTTAGCGCAGTCTGGAACATTATAGACGTGCAGACCAACGGTGATGACCCGTGGAACATTGCCGTCAAGCCCGTAGCCTTCGACCGGGCAAACAACCCCTCCAAGGTGGTCGACGGGAACGGCAACCCGGTCACGCTGGCCAATGCGCTTCACGTCTGGTGGATGTACCGCGTGAAGGCGGAATTTTCCGGGGGCACCGCGTTCGGAACGCAGACGACCACCCCGCACTTTGACTGGGCGCTTCTGCCGCTCACCGGCCCGCCCGCCGGGGCGTTCCTGCCGTTGACATCCTCCGTGTGGTTCAAGGTATGGTCCGCGCCCGCCAATGGCGTGTCGCCGTGGACCCCGATGATGACCACCTGGCAGCACACCTTCGCCACCAGCATTGACCGCACCACGCCCGTGGTCATCGGCGCCAACACGGTCACGTTGGGGGATTTGCTTAAGGATAATTTAAGCTCTCTGCAGAGCAAGTATCTGCGTATCGCATTGCGCGGGCAGGACTTGGCCGGAAACGTGCAGCCCGAATTGAGCACAGACCCGCGCCAGTTTAACGACCCGGCGTTCTTGACCGCATTCCAAGACTGGACCAACGGCGCCAGCCAGGGCAACGTGGCGGTGGACACGGACCTGAACGTGCAGCTTTCGCACAGGATGCGCGCGACAACCGGTTCAGACACCGTTTTGCGTTCCTTTGGCAGCATGGCGCGGGTGCCGCTGCCATCGCTGCCCGAGGCGAAGGCGGGCGCGTATGTGAACGCACAGGTGTCCATGGGCGCTCGTTACCCCGAACAGATGAACAGCATCGACACTTGGGGGTCCATGCTCGTTGAATGGAAACTCTACGAGGACGGCGCCCTGGTGGCCCAGGGCCGCATGGAACCGCAGGCGTTTAACAAGCCCATGGAGATGGCCCTGCCCGGCATCCTGCTGGGGAACACAAGCAGTCTTGTCAATGCGATACTGACACCGGTGACCCCGCCGAACCCGGGCGCATTCCTGCGCGCCGGCCGCATGGGCGATGAGATGACATCGACCAGTCCCGGCCGCCAGCGCGAGCTGCGGTACATGCTCGTGGCGCAAACCGTGGCCACGATTGGCAGTCTGACCGCCGCGACACCTCAGATTATCGTGGACCCGACGCCGGCCACGGTGGAGTTCTCCATCTACGTGCGCGAGATGCTGGACAAGGTGCGCGAGGAGCAGCCGGTGCGCATCTACGAGCGCGGGCAGCAGAACCAGTAGCGGGACGGCCCTTTTTCGCGCCCCCGGATTCCCGACGGAATCCGGGGGCGCTGTTTATGCCGCGCGCAGGCGCCCTTTGCCCCCGCTACCCCCGCGCCAAATGCGTTTGCACAGGTGGGGATGCTGTGCTACAATGCGGCCACACCACTTGGAGGGCTAGCCATGCCTCGGTTTTACAGGGTTATTGTTGCGGTTTTGATGCTTGCCGCGCTTGCGTCGACGGGCTGCGCCCGCGCGTCGCGCGACACGACGGGTTTCGCCGTCCACAAGGACCTGACCGTCAATGCGCCCTTCGACCAGACCTGGCAGACGGTGAAGTCCGTGCTGCGCGACCAGGGCTACAACATTTACACGCGCGACAAGCGCGGCAGCTTCGTGGCCTACACGGACACGCACCGCTTCCTGCTGGTGCAGCCGCGCCGCATCAAGTACAGCGTCGAGGTGAAGCCGGTGGACGCCGGGCAGACGTCGGTCTCCATCGACGCCGTGCGCCAGGTCTACGGCGTGACGCTGCTGACCTATCCGGACTGGCATGACCGCAAGTTGGCCGACGAAAGCGCCGCCACCGCGCTCGTCGACGCCGTGCAGGCCAAGATCGCCGGCGGCGACGCGGCGAAGCCGGCAGAGGCGCCCGCGCCGGTCGAGGCGGCAGACACCAAGTAGCCCCGCCGGGAAAGACACGCTGAAGGCAAGGATTTAACGCCGCCCGTTCGGGCGGCGTTTCTATTGTGTGTGATGCCCATCCCGTTGAGCCACCGTTGAAAGGCGGTTGGCGGTGCATGTGGTTGCCGCGGCAGAGGATATTGGCGCGGCACAATAGCCACTCGCCCAAGATGAAGCTTTGTCCCAACGGGACAACCCAATCATAGCCCAGGGCCGCCCGTCACCCTTTGGGTGAGGGCGTCCCTGGGTCACGGGGGTTGATTTGGTTGCCCATATAAGGGCACCCCAAGACGAGCTTCCCGGTCCTATTGACAATGCGCGGGAACTCCAGTATAAGAGAGCCCGTGGTTAATGGGTGTCAACGAGACGGGGGTGTGCCATGATTAGATGTGCGTGCATCGGTTGTTCGGCCGTTGTGGAGGCCGCCGACGATGCGGCGGGCACGGTGGTGCTGTGCGCCCGGTGCGGCTATCTTGTCCAGGTGCCGGAGCCGTCCCGCACGGCCACGGCGCCGGGTTCGTCGTCCGCGCCGTCCAGGAACGCCGTGCCGCCGCGGCCATCCCGGCGCGGAAGCTACGTGCTGGGGGGCATGCATGCCGTTTTCCTGCTGTGCCTCCCCTTCGCCCTCGTGCACGCAAAAGACGGCACCCCCCTGTGTCTGACCATGTTCGCGCTCAACCTGCTGCTCGCCACGGTTGCGGGCTTTCTGTTCCTCGCGGGCATGCACACGCCGGAGTATCTGGCGGACTGGCTGCGCATGCCCTTCACGCGGCCGCGCGCGCTGTTGCTGCTGCTGCCGCTGGCGGTGCTGGGATTCCTGGTGGCGGTGCACGTCTACAGTCCGTGACGCGCCCTGCGGGCATTCAGGGCCGCATGCGGAAGCGTTCCAGCAGGGCGTGAAAGGGGCGCTGGTCCAGCGGAGGAGCCGAACCGCCGTAAAAAAGATGCGTGGGGCAGGCGCAGTCGCTGCAGCCAAAGCCCGCCGGTCCCGCCGGAAACACCGCCCCCAGCGCCCCGGCCAGGGCGCACTCCTCCCGCGTGGAGGACCGCACGGCCAGCGCCTCCGCCCGGTCGGCCGCCGCCCGCAGGTAATCGACATGCCAGTGGTGCCGCTTGCGCAGGCGCAGATGGCGCGCCATGCGCGCGGCCAGCCCGCGCATGGCCGAGCCGGCGTAGACGTAATGCCCCGCGGCAAAATCAACCGTGCCCAGCCCGCCCACCGCGATGCGGCACGGTTCGGGCAGGTGCAGCAGCAGCAGGTACGCGCCGCGGTCCTGGGCCTCCCGCGCCGTGCGCGTCCACGGGACGGGCAGCGCGCGCACCGTTTCGTCGAGCGTGAGGTCGGCGTTCCACCGCACCGACGCCGCGATAATCCGCACGTCGCGGCGCACGGCGACCAGTGTTTGGGCAAACGCCAGGTCGGTGTGGTAGTCGGGCTGGAAGGAGGAGACGCGCGGCGTGTGGACGACAAACAGCACGGCGCAGCGGCGCCCCTGCCGCGACAGCGCGGCCAGTTCCTCCAGGTGCCGGCGGCCCCGTTCGGTGACGGCGTCGGGAAACATGGCCACGCCGTTGCCGAAGAGCGTGCACGATTTCACCTCCAGCAGCAGGTCGCCCTTGGGGTCGCGCAGGAGGAAGTCGAAGCGGCTGTGCCCGACGGGCACCTCGGCGCGCACCACCTCGGCCGTTTCCAGCCCCGGCACCAGCCGCGCCTCCAGCAGCCGCCGCGCCACCAGATTGTTCCAGTGCGTGTGCAGCATGACCGGGTCGCCGTCGCGCTCGACCCCGGCGACCACGAAGGGCTGCTTTCCCGCCGCCGTGGGCGACAGCAGCAGCTCGCGCAGGCGGCCCGGATTGGGCATGTAGGCGTCAAACGCGCCCAATGCGGGCGTTTCCGCACGCACGATAAAGCGGTTCGGCCGCGCCAGAAAAGTGGCGCGCACGGGGCCGGGGCCGGCTATGGGCAGGACATGCATCATGGGGGGGATTGTACACCCGCGCCGGCCGGAGACGGAAAAGACGCCGATGTGCTACACTGTTTGTCCTCGGGCGCATGGCCCGGAACATGAGGAGGACTGAAGATGCCCGACTGGATTTCAAAAGAAGACGGGGCGCCGCCCAGGAACCTGCTGGAAATGTTTGGAAAGGGCGGCGGCAGGCCGCAAATGCCGGCACTGCCCGCGCCGGTGAAAATGGTGCTGACTCTCCTGCTGATGCTGGGTTTCGTCTGCATGATCTTCGTCACCACCGTGGTCGACTACGTCAAGCCCTACGAGTACGGCATCAAGCAGGTCAACATCGGCGTGACGCGCGGCGTGCTCGAAAAGGTCTACACCCCCGGGTACTGGTTCGTCAAGCCTTTCGGCATGGAAAAGATGTACCACTTTCCCAGGCATCTGCAGGTGCTGGACATGACCCTGACGGAGACCGGGGGGACAAGCAATTCCGCCCACGCCTATGACAGGGCGGCAAAGATTCAGACCTCGGACGGATTTTTCGTCGATGTGGACGCCACCATCCTCTACCGCATCGTGGACCCCTACAAGGTCATGACCACGCTCGGCCCGGAAAGCATGTACCTCACCAACGGAATCCTGCCCAAGGCCGAGCCGATTCTCAAGCAGGCGCTGGGCGAACTGAACACCGAGGACTTCTTCAACAGCCCGCTGCGCACCGAAAAGGCGAACAAGGCCCGGGACGCGCTCAACGCGGAACTCAAGAGCAAGGGCATGGAGGTCAAGGAGGTGCTCATCCGCTACTTCAAGTACGCCGAGGAGATCCAGAAGAGCATCGAGGCCAAGAAGCTGCAGGACCAGCTTGTGTTCAAGAACCAGGCCGAGGCCAAGGCGAACACGGAAGAGGCCATCACCAAGAAAACGACGCAGGAAGGCGAGATGAAGGTCAAGATCACCATCCAGGAAGGTGAGGCCTACAAGACGGAGAAGATGGCCGACCAGGACCTCTACACGCGCAAACGCGCCGCCGAGGCGGAACTGCTGGTGAAGACGGCCGAGGCCGAGGCCACCCAGCTCAAGAACGACGCCATGCAGGTGCTCGGCTATGACCGGAAAGTCGCCATGGAAATGGCCAAGGCCCTTGACGGGCTCGAATGCGTGGTGGTGCCCACCGGCGGCGCCAACGGGGTCAACCCGCTGGACCTCGACGGCATGCTCAAACTCTTCGGCGTGCAGCTCGACAAGGCCGGGACCGCACCGCCCCCCCCCGTGGCCGTTATCACGCCCGCAGTGCCCGTGACCGTCGGAGGAGCCATACAATGAACAGGCAAACCGCGCTTATTGGAGGCTGCCTTGCCGTTGCAGCCGTTGTTCTGTCCGGATGCGTGCCGCGGTCCACGGGACCCACCGAGGTCGGCGTGCGCACCGTGAAGTTCTCACTCCTCGGCAAGAAGGGCGTGGAGGACAAGGCGTACCCGCCCGGCGCCACCTACTTCTTTATGCCGTTCCTCAGCGACTGGCACACCTTTGACACCCGTTTGAACACGCTCGACATGAGCAGCGCGGCAAACCGCGGCGACCGCATGGGCAAGGATGACCTGCTGTTCAAGACCGTTGACGGCAACGACATCAGCCTCGACATCGTCCTGTCCTGGAAAATAGACCCCGCCAAGGCGCCCATAATTCTCCAGGAAGTCGCCACAACCATGGATGAGCTCAAGGACAACGTCATCCGCACGATCACGCGCAGCAAGCCGCGCGACATCTTTGGCGAACTGGAGACCGAGGACTTCTATCTGGCCGACAAGCGCAGCGAGAAGGCCGAGGAGGTCAAGGTCGCGCTCAACAAGATACTCGAGCCGCTTGGTGTCGTCATTGAGCGCGTTGGCACGAGCGACTACCGTTTTGGCCCCGAGTACCAGAAGGCCATCGAGGACCGCAAGGTGGCCCAGCAGCGCGCCGAGAAGGCCAAATCGACCACCAAGGCCACGGAACAGGAGTTTCTGGCCAAGGTCGAGGAGGCCAAGGGCGACGTGGCCAAGATGAAGGCCGAGTCGGACGGCACCTTTGAACAGGCCAAGATCAAGTCCGACGCCGCCTTCAAACAGGAAGAGAAGCGCGCCGAGGCCGTGCGCGCCGAGGGGCTGGCCGAGGCCGCCGGCATCCGCAAGATGAACGAGGCGCTGGCCGGGTCCGGCGGCGAGTCGGTCGTCAAGCTGGCCGTGGCCGAGGCGCTGCAGGGCAAGAAGATCGTGCTGGTGCCCATGGGCGAGGGCTTTGACGTCCGCTCCACCAACATCAACGACCTGCTCAAAATGTACGGCATGGGCGCCCTCGGCAATGCGGCCGACGCGAAGCCGCCCAAGAAGGCGCAGGAAAACGGCAAATAGGCGGGTGTTGTGGCAGAGCTGACTGAATTGGAACCGTGTTTCGCGGGGATGCCGCCGGAGTTGCAGACCATGGGCCCCTGTGGGACGGCCGTGCCCGGCGGTCTTTCCCTGCGCAACCCCGTGCATGTCATGCTCGACAACCTGCGCAGCGCCTACAACGTCGGCTCCATGTTCCGCACGGCCGATGCCTGCGGCGTGGCGCACATTCACCTGTGCGGCATGACCGCCCATCCGCCGCACCCGAAACTCGAAAAGACCGCGCTGGGCGCGTTTGAGCATGTCCCCTGGACCTATCACGAGCGCAACCGGGACTGCGTGGAATGGATCAAGGACCAGGGGATGACCCTCGTGGGCATAGAGACCACGGAGGATGCCGTGCCCCATCACCGCTTCGAATGGCCCAAGCCCGTTGTGGTCGTGTTTGGCAACGAGGTTAACGGCGTCAACGACCGGGTGCTGCACCGCTGCGACGCCGTCGTGCGCATTCCCATGCAGGGCCATAAGAACAGCCTGAACGTGGCCACGGCATTCGGCGTGATACTGTACGCCATCCTGGCGCAATGGCAGGCGCTGGATGTGGAAGGGGCGAAAACCGGCCAAATTACCGGATAGGCAGGAGCGGGCTTGTGCGGTCTGGGATGCGTCCTCCGGTTTCGGGACGTCACGCTGACGAACACTCCGGGCATTGGGCAGTAATCGCTGGTCAGCTCCGGGGATGTGGGTGGTTTCTTGACAAAAAAAAGCAACAGAGCGCAGTTTGAACAAACGGCGCGCTGAAGACAAAGGCGCGCGGTCACACATCATTTTTATCATTCTCCTCGGCTAAGTTGCGCAGGAAAGCATGAAATTCAGTGCCGTTGAAACGGATAACAAACATAACTTGACAATGGATGGCCAGTTTGATACCCTATCAGGCCGCACCCCGAGTAGGGGAGATCTGTCTTTTGTGCGGGAACATATTCCGTTGAAGCGCGAAAAAAGTCACATCGCCCCAAACCTCCGAACTCGAGATTAAGGAGACGCTGCATGGCTGTTGCTCACCGTTTTGAGCGTCCGACCCTCGGCAAAATTCCAGACACGCTCGACCTGCCCAATCTGATTGAGGTGCAGACGAAGTCCTATGACGACTTCCTGCAGTGGGACGTGCCGCCGGACGAGCGCCAGGGCGTCGGCCTCCAGGAGGTCTTCCTGGAGGTGTTCCCGATCGCCTCGCCGAACGGGCTCACCCGCCTTGAATTTGTGCACTACTCGTTCACGCCGCCCAAGCACTCCATCCAGGAATGCCAGGAGCGCGGCATGACCTATGCGGCCTCGCTCAAGGCGCTGCTGCGGCTGGTGCGCTACGAGGAGGTGGGCGCGAACGAGCTGCGCGAGAAGATGATGGTCGAGCAGGAGGTGTTCCTCGGCGAGCTTCCGGTCATGACCCCGGTGGGCACGTTCATCATCAACGGCGCCGAGCGCGTGATTGTGAGCCAGCTGCACAAGTCGCCGGGCGTCTCCTTCGAGCGCAAGATGCACCCGAACGGCAAGGCCATGCTCTGCGCGCGCATCATCCCGTACCGCGGCGCGTGGCTGGAGTTTGAGTACGACCTTAACGAGTACCTGTGGGTGGTCATCGACCGCCGCAGCAAACTCGCGGTGACGACCTTCCTCAAGGCCTTCGGCTATGTCGAGCCCGAGGAAATCCTGCGCCTGTTCTACGTGTTCGACAAGGTCACGGTCGGCAAGGGCGGCAAGCTCAAGCTGAACGGCAAGGCCGTCGAGCCGGAGGAGCTTGTCGGCCGCTGGGTGGCCCAGGACGCGATTGACCCGGACACGGGCGAAGTGCTGGCCGACGCGGCCCGCGAGCTCAAGAAGGAGGCGCTGGACCGCATTCTCGCCTCGCACATCGACGAGCTGTCCCTGCTCAACCCCGCGGACGTGCAGCGCGACGTTTCCATCGTGCACACGCTGAGCCAGGACAACATCATGACCCAGGACCTCGCGATGCAGGAGGTCTACTCCAAGGTCCGGCCGGGCGACCCCGCCACGCCGTCAACCTACCGCAACTTCTTCATCCGCATGTTCGCCGACGCGAGCCGCTACGATTTCGCGGCCGTCGGCCGCTACAAGATCAACCGCAAGCTGGGCCTGCAGGTCGATCAGAACGTGAAGACCCTGTCCAAGGAGGACGTGGTCGCCACGCTGCAGTACCTGGTGCGGCTGCGCGGCGGCGAGGGCGTGCTGGACGACATTGACCATCTGGGCAACCGCCGCGTGCGCGCCGTGGGCGAGCTCCTGGCGAACCAGGTCCGCACCGGGCTGGTGCGCATGGAGCGCACCGTGCGCGAGCGCATGAACTACCAGGACGAGGAGCAGCTCACCCCGCAGAACCTGGTCAACCCCAAGCCGGTCAACGCGGTGATCAAGGACTTCTTCGGCCGCAGCCAGCTGTCGCACTTCATGGACCAGATCAACCCGCTGGCCGAGCTGACGCACAAGCGCCGTCTGAGCGCGCTGGGACCGGGCGGCCTGAGCCGCGAGCGCGCGGGCTTCGAGGTGCGCGACGTGCACCCGACCCACTACGGCCGCATCTGCCCGATTGAAACCCCGGAAGGCCCGAACATCGGCCTCATGGCGTCGCTGTCCACCTATGCGCGGATCAACGAATACGGATTCCTTGAGACGCCGTACCGCAAGGTGGAAAACGGCCGCGTGACCAGCCGCGTCGAGATGCTTTCGGCGTACGACGAGGACAACTACACCATCGCGCAGGCGAACGCGGCCATCGACGGCAAGGGCAAATTCACCAGCTCGCTGGTGTTCTGCCGGCACCGCGACGGCTATCCGCGCGTTGACCCGGGCCAGGTGGACTACATGGACGTGTCCACCAAGCAGCTCGTGAGCGTGGCCGCCGCGCTGATTCCGTTCCTGGAGCACGACGACGCCAACCGCGCGCTGATGGGCTCGAACATGCAGCGCCAGGCGGTGCCGCTGCTGCGCACCGAGGCGCCGCTGGTCGGCACGGGCCTGGAGCACGTGACCGCGCGCAACTCCGGCACCGTGGTGCGGGCCGAGCGCGACGGCATCGTCGAATACGCCGACAGCGAAACCATCCGCATCCGCGTCAGCGAGCGGGGCGAGAACCCGTTCCGCCCCGACGAGGATGTGTTCTCCCTGCGCAAGTACATGCGCTCCAACCAGAACACCTGCATCAACCAGCGCCCGATCGTGGAAAAGGGCGACAAGGTCCGCACGGGCGACATCATCGCCGACGGGCCGGCCGTGGATCACGGCGAGCTGGCGCTGGGCCGCAACGTGCTGGTCGCGTTCCTTCCGTGGGAAGGCTACAACTTCGAAGACGCCATCGTGCTGAGCGAGGACCTGGTGAAGGACGACGTGTTCACGTCCATCCACATCAACGTGTTCGAGCTGGAGGCGCGCGACACCAAGCTGGGCCCCGAGGACATCACGCGGGACATCCCGAACGTGAGCGAGGAGGCCCTGCGCAACCTCGACGAGGACGGAATCGTCCGGATCGGCTCCAAGGTCGGCCACGGCGACATCCTGGTCGGCAAGGTCACGCCCAAGGGCGAGACCGAGCTGGCCCCCGAGGAGAAACTGCTGCGCGCCATCTTCGGCGAAAAGGCCGAGGACGTGCGCGACGCGTCGCTCACGCTGCCGCCGGGCGCCAGCGGCGTGGTGGTGGACGTGAAGGTCTCCAGCCGCAAGGACAAGGGCAGCGACGCGCAGGCGAAGAAGTCGCTCACCGCCGAGGCCACCCGCATCAAGCGCCAGTTCGACGACCGCATCGAGGAAATCCGCGCCAGTTTCGAGGCGCTGGTCCGCGAAGAGGTCGTCGGCACCAAGATTCTCGAGGACGTCTACGACTTCCACACCGAGGAGCTGGTGCTCGAAAAGGGCAAGCGCGTCAAGGCCAAGCACCTGACGACCGCCGACTACAGCGTGCTGGCCCGCCTCCGCCTGGAGGACAAGGCCGTGCAGCAGCGCTTTGCCCGCCTGGTCAACATGGCGGCGATGGAAGAGGCCAAACTGCAGGCCTACCGCGACGCGCAGCTTGAGCGGCTCCGCAAGGGCGACGAGCTCGCGCCGGGCGTCATCAAGGTTGTCAAGGTGTTCGTGGCCACGAAGCGGCGCATGAACGTGGGCGACAAGATGGCCGGCCGGCACGGAAACAAGGGCGTCGTGGCCCGCATCGTGCCGCGCGAGGACATGCCGTTCCTTCCCGACGGAACGCCGCTGCAAATCCTGCTGAACCCGCTCGGCGTGCCGTCCCGCATGAACGCGGGGCAGATTCTGGAAACCCACCTGGGCTGGGCCGTCAAGGCGCTGGGGATGCGTGTCGCGTCGCCGGTGTTCAACGGCGCCACCGAGGAGATGGTGCGCAAGTACCTGCACCAGGCGAGCCTGCCCGAGTCGGGCAAGATACGCCTGCGCGACGGGCGCTCCGGCGAGCCGCTTCACCAGGACACCTGCGTGGGCCAGATTTACATGATGAAGCTGAACCACCTGGTGGACGACAAGATTCACGCGCGCGCCATCGGCCCGTACTCGCTGGTCACCCAGCAGCCGCTGGGCGGCAAGGCGCAGTTCGGCGGCCAGCGCTTCGGCGAAATGGAGGTGTGGGCGCTCCAGGCCTACGGCGCGTCGTACACGCTGCAGGAACTGCTCACGATCAAGTCTGATGACATTCAGGGCCGCACGAAGGCCTACGAGGCGATCGTCAAGGGCGATCGCGAGGTTGAAACAGGTACCCCCGAATCCTTCAACGTGCTTGTGCGCGAGATGCAGAGCCTCTGCCTCGACGTGATCAAGCTCGTGAAGAAGGAAGGTGCAACTGAAGCGGAAGAAGAACCCGCGGAGGAATAAAGCCTTGGCCAAGCATATACCGACTACAGGCGATCGTTTCGACGCGATTCAGATCCGGCTGGCCTCGCCCGAGGAAATCCTCAGGTGGTCCCGCGGAGAGGTGAAGAAGCCGGAAACGATCAACTACCGCACGTTCAAGCCGGAAAAAGACGGCCTGTTCTGCGAGCGCATCTTCGGCCCGGTCAAGGACTGGGAATGCGGGTGCGGCAAGTACAAAAAAGTGAAGCACCGGGGCATCACCTGCGACCGTTGCGGCGTGGAAATCACCGAGAGCAAGGTGCGCCGCGAGCGCATGGGCCATATCAAGCTGGCCGTGCCGGTGACGCACATCTGGTTCTTCAAGACGACACCGAGCTGCATCGGCAACCTGCTCAACCTGTCCATCCGTTCCCTGGAGCGGGTGATCTACTTCGAGCAGTACATTGTCATTGATCCGGGCACCGCCCCGCTTTCGCGGATGCAGCTGCTCACCGAGGACGAGTACCAGGAGGCGCGCGGCCTCCACGGCGCCGACGCGTTCACCGCGCAGATGGGCGCCGAGGCCGTGAAGAACCTGCTGGGCGAGCTCGATCTTGAGACGCTCAGCGCCGAGCTGCACGTCGAGTTCGGGGCGACCACGTCGGTGCAGTCAAAGGCCAAGGTGGTCAAGCGGCTGAAGATCGTCGAGGCGCTGCGCAAGTCGGGCAACAACCCGTCCTGGATGGTGCTCGACGCCGTGCCCGTCATTCCGCCCGATCTCCGCCCGCTGGTGCCGCTTGAGGGCGGGCGCTACGCGACGAGCGATCTCAACGACCTGTACCGGCGCGTGATCAACCGGAACAACCGGCTCAAGCGCCTGCTCGATCTGCGCGCTCCCGAGGTGATTCTGCGCAACGAAAAGCGCATGCTTCAGGAGGCGGTGGACGCCCTGTTCGACAACGGCCGCCACGGGCGCACCGTGCTCGGCACGGGCAACCGCCCGCTCAAGTCCCTGAGTGACATGCTCAAGGGCAAGCAGGGCCGTTTCCGCCAGAACCTGCTCGGCAAGCGCGTGGACTACTCGGGCCGCTCCGTGATCGTCGTCGGCCCCGAGCTCAAGCTGCACCAGTGCGGCCTGCCCAAGCGCATGGTTCTGGAGCTGTACGAGCCTTTCATCATCAACCAGCTCAAGGAGCGCGGCATCGCCGCCACCATCAAGGCGGCCAAGCGCATCATATCGCAGGGCCGCAACGAGGTGTGGGACATCCTGGAAGACGTGATCAAGGATCACCCCGTGATGCTCAACCGCGCGCCGACGCTGCACCGCCTGGGCATCCAGGCGTTCCAGCCGGTCCTCATCGAGGGCAAGGCGATCCGCCTGCACCCGCTGGTGTGCCGCGCGTTCAACGCCGACTTCGACGGCGACCAGATGGCCGTCCATCTTCCGCTGTTCCCGGCCGCCCAGCTTGAGGCGCACCTGCTGATGATGGCCTCGTCGAACATCTTCTCGCCGTCCGACGGCTCGCCCATCGTGACGCCCAGCCAGGACATCGTTCTGGGCATCTCCTGGATGTCCAAGGCGCGCAAGGGCGCCAAGGGCGAATGGCTGCCCGAATGGTCCAAGTACCGCGACGGGGTCGAGGTGCTTCTTCAGCCCGGCCGCGTGTACCCGGACACGGCGTCCGTAGTGCTGGCGTTCGAGCGCGGCAAGGTGGACATCCACGCGCAGGTCAAGCTTCAGTTCAACGGCGCGGTGATCAACACGACCGTCGGCCGCGTGCTGCTGGCCGAGCACCTGCCGGAGCAGACCACGATTGCCGATGTGAACCGCCGCCATGACCAGACCACGATTGGCCAGGTCATCGCGAAGTGCTACTCGCTGCACGGCCACCACAAGACCGTTGAGCTGCTCGACGCGCTCAAGACGGTGGGCTTCAAGTTCGCCACCCTCTCCGGCATCTCGATTGCGATCGAGGACATGGTTGTTCCGCCCGAGAAGACGGAGCTTGTGGCGCGGGCCGAGTCGAATGTGGCCAAGATCGAGGACATGTACCAGAACGGCCTGCTGACGCCGGGCGAGCGCTACAACAAGATCATCGACGAATGGACCACGACCTCCGAGGAGGTGGCCGCGGCCATGCTGCGCCGGATGGAGGAGAACGAGCAGGGCTTCACCGGCATCTACCTGATGTACGAGTCCAAGGCCCGCGGCAGCAAGTCCCAGATTCGCCAGCTGGCCGCCATGCGCGGCCTGATGGCCAAGCCGTCGGGCGACATCATCGAGTCGCCGATCATCTCGAACTTCCGCGAGGGGCTGACCGTTATCGAGTACTTCATCTCCTCCCACGGCGCCCGCAAGGGCCTGGCCGACACCGCGCTGAAGACGGCCGACGCCGGCTACCTCACGCGGCGCCTGGTCGACGTGGCGCAGGACGTGGTCATCGAGGAGGACGACTGCGGCACGCTCAACGGCGTGTGGGTCGAGCCCCTGATGGACGGGTCGGACATAGTCGCCCCGCTCAACGAGCGCATCGTCGGCCGCTACGTGCTGGACGATGTCATGCTTCCGGGCGAGTCCGAGCCGGTGGTCCGCGTTGAGGACGAAATTGACGAGGACAAGGCGCGGCGCATCGTTGAGGCCGGCCTGCCCGGCGTGACAATCCGCTCGGCCCTGACCTGCCAGAGCAAGCGCGGCATTTGCGCGCGGTGCTACGGGCGCAACCTCTCCACGGGCAAACTGGTGGAACTCGGCGAGGCGGTGGGCATCATCGCCGCGCAGTCCATCGGCGAGCCGGGCACGCAGTTGACGATGCGTACCTTCCATATCGGCGGCGCGGCGAGCCGGCAGGTGGAAAACACGGACATCAAGTCCGCCGAGCCCGGCCTGCTCACCTTCCGCAACATCAAGACCGCGGTGAGCCGCGACGGCCACAACGTGGTCGTGAACCGCGGCGGCGAAATCGTGATCCTGAACGCCGAGCGCAAGGAGGTGCAGCGCATGCTGGTGCCGACGGGCTGCCGGCTGCACTGCACGGACAACCAGAAGATCAAGAAGGGCCAGCTGATACTGCAGTGGGACCCGTACAACGTCTATATCGTGGCCGAGGTGGGCGGCAAGGTGCGCCTGGACGGCATGCTCCGCGGCGTGACCGTGCGCCAGGAGGTCAACGCCGACACGGGTCTCGAGGAAATCATCGTCACCGAGCACAAGCACGACATTCACCCGCAGATTACCCTGCTGGGCGCCAACAACGAGGTGCTTTCCTTCGCGACGATTCCCGCGCAGACCCACGTGATGGTGACGGACGGCATGGAGATCCGCGCCGGCGACCTGCTGGCCAAGACGCCCCGCCAGTTCAGCAAGAACAAGGACATCACGGGCGGTCTGCCGCGCGTTGCCGAGCTGTTCGAGGCGCGCCAGCCCAAGCTGCCGGCCATTATCAGCCACATCGACGGCATGGTCGAACTGAGCACCGCGTCGAAGGGCATGCGCCGGGTCAAGGTGGTGCCGCAGGTCGGCAAGGAGCGCGAGTACATGATTCCGCCGGGCAAGCACCTGAACGTGCAGACCGGCGACCGCGTGTACGCGGGCCAGCGCCTGACCGACGGGCCCATCATCCCGCAGGACATCCTCGAGGTGCAGGGCGAGGACGCGCTTCGCCGCTACCTGCTCGACGAGGTGCAGCAGGTGTACCGCCTGCAGGGCGTGCGCACCAACGACAAGCATATCGAGATCATCATCCGCCAGATGCTGCGCAAGGTGCGCATCAAGGACGATCCGGGCGACACCTCGTTCCTCGCGCATGAAGAGGTGGACCGCATCCGCTTCGCCGAGACGAACGAGGAGACGCGCCGGCGCGACGGCCGGCCGGCCGAGGCGCAGCCGATTCTTCAGGGCATCACGAAGGCGGCGCTGAGCACGAGCAGCTTTGTGGCGGCCGCGTCCTTCCAGCAGACGACCCGCGTGCTGACGGAGGCCGCAATCAGCGGCCGCCGCGACTATCTGACCGGGCTGAAAGAAAACGTGATTATCGGCCACCTGATCCCGGCCGGCACGGGCAGCCCGCACTACCAGAACTCGCGGCCCGTGAGCGCCGCGAAGGAAGACTATTCCGATGACCTTGAGATCGGCGGCGTCGGCGACGCCCCGGCCGTCGAGGAAGAGGAAAACGTC
>CAIUWO010000862.1 GCA_903902895.1 Candidatus Hydrogenedentota bacterium
ACGATCAGGTCCGCCTTGCTGTCGAGCAATATCGAGCGGCGCACCTTGTCCGTCCAGAAATCGAAATGGCTGGCCCGGCGCAGCGACGCCTCGACGCCTCCCAGCACCACCGGCAGCCCCGGAAAGGCATGGCGCACCAGGCCGGTGTAAACGATGCACGCCCGGTTGGGCCGGGCACCGTGGCGGTTGCCGGGCGTGTAGGCGTCATCGTGGCGCAGCTTGCGGAATGCCGTGTAGTGGGCCAGCATGGAGTCAAGCGCGCCCGCGCCCACCCCGGCGAAAAGCCGTGGCCGGCCAAGTCGCTGCACGTCGTCCGGCGTTTCCCAGCGCGGCTGCGCGATAATGCCGACCCGGTAGCCCGCATGGGCGAGAAAGCGCCCAATCAGCGCGGTGCCGAAGGACGGATGGTCCACATAGGCATCGCCCGTGATCAGCAGCACATCAAGCCGGTCCCAGCCGAGCGCGTCCATCTCGGCGCGCGACATGGGCAGCGGGCGGTCCTGCGGGAAGGGACTGTTCCCGGGCGCGGGCTTGGTCTTGTGGTGCGGGTTGGTCATCAGCGGTCTGTTCCGTGCGGTTTGACCCCCATTGTACCGGGAAAAGGGCCCGCGACTCCCCTTTCTGCGCTGGATTGTCGGGGCAGGCGCATTAAACGAGGGCGCGCCATAGGCTCGGGAAACATGTTTAAGCACAGGTGCGTTTGGCGGCGGCCGCGCCAATGTTCTAAGATGACCCTGCGGTCCGGCGGCCAACCCCGCCCGGCTGCGCGTCCTTTTCCTGACTTAACCAAGGGTGCCGCCAAAGCCCTGCGAGGAGACCTGCGATGGAAGCGAACGGAAACCACACGAATGCGACACGCCGTGACTTTTTGAAGACCGCCGGTGTCCTGGGTGCGGGACTGGTCGCCTCCGGCGCGGTCAGCCCGGCGCATGCGGCGGACGCCCCGCGCAAGGTGGAGACGCTGGCCATGAACGGCGGGCCCAAGGCCATCACGGCCCCCGCGGCGGACGCCACGAAGTGGCCCATCTACGGCGACGAGGAAATTGACCTGGTGACCAAGCTGCTGCGCAACCCCGGCTACGGGCCCGTGGCCGAGTTCGAGGACGCATGGAAGGCGCAGTTCGGCAGTCCCTTTGCCAAGGCCCACTGCAACGGCACCAACGCGCTCACGTCGATGCTGTTCGCCTGCGACTATCCCGAGGGCAGCGAGATCATTGTGTGCGACTACAGCACCTGGTTTCCGCTGGTGCCCATGCGCCTGTTCGGACTGGTCCCCGTGCTGGTGGACGCCAACCCCCGCACGATGAACATTGATTTGGAGGCGTTCAAGAAGGCCATCACGCCCAAGACGCGCGCCGTGCTGGCCGTGCACTGGTACGGCATGCCCTGCGACATGGAGGAGATCGGCGCGATCGCCAAGGAGCGCGGCATCGACGTGCTTGAGGACGCCAGCCACGCCCACGGCGCGAAAGTGAAGGACACCTGGATCGGCAACTGGGGCCGCATGGCCGGGTTCAGCCTGCAGTCCACCAAGCCGCTGCCCGCCATCGAGGGCGGCATTGCCGTGTACAAGGAGCGCGGCGACTACGAGCGGGCCGTCGCCTACGGCAACTACGACCTGCCCGGCAGCTTCCCCGAGGACAGCCCCTACCGCAAGTACCAGGGCACGGCCTTCGGCTCCAAGCTGCGCATACACCCCGTGGCCGCAATCCTTGCGCGCGTCCAACTGCGCGACCTGGTCAAGCGCAACACCGAGGGCGTCGCCCAGATGAAGCAGCTCAACGACCGCATCACCCAACTGCCGGGCCTCACCGCGCAGTATGAAGGCCCCGGCATCCACCGCGTTTACTACTCGCGCAACTTCCTGTACGTCGACGCCAAGCAGTCGGGCATGAGCCGCGACAAGGTTGTGGAGGCGCTCAAGGCCGAGGGCATGGACGTGGCCGCGTACACCCTGAAGCTCCAGCACGAATACCCGATTTACAGGGAAGACAAGTGGTGGCGTCACATGCCCGTGCTGCCCACGGAAACGCCCGCCTGCGATGAACTCAACGGCAAGACCATCTCGCTGCCCTACTTCACCTCCGCCCAGCCAGAACTGGTCGAACAGTACGCCGCCGCCTTCGAAAAGGTCTGGGCCCACAAGGACAGCCTCGGCAAGGGATGAACTCGGCGGTCTTCGTCCCTTGTAAGTCTTTGTGCAATAATTGCTTGCGAAGAAGTTGTGCAAATCGAAACTCTTAGTTGCGATTTGCACAAGTTCTTTGGTTTCACAGCAATAAGGCAACCGCCAGAACTTCGCGAAGGAGCGGCCATGAAGTATCACACTTTCCAGGGAATTGGGCGCTTTCTGCTTACTGTCATGCTGCTCCTGTCCCTCGCCACCGCCGCGCAGGCGGCCATCCCCACCTTCCAGGACCTAATGGTCCCGTCGGTGTTTCCCGACGCGCAGCGGGGATTGACGGTGGAATCGGTGGTGGAAAAGGATGGGGCCGTCACTGTCACGACCACCGGCGCGGTAATGGTGCTGGACGGCAAGAGCGGCACCGTGTCGTTTCGGCAGCGGATTGGCGGGGAACGTGCCGTGGCGATGCTGTACCTGGGCCAGCCACTGGCGGGCGTGAAGGTTACGCACAACGGGACCGGTTTTGCGCGGGTGACCATTGACGAGCCGAAGGCGACGATACGCGTGAACGGCGATTCGCTGTTCATGCTTCAGGCGCATGCGCCATTGCGCGCGGCGGTGCGCACGGAGATTGC
>CAIUWO010000863.1 GCA_903902895.1 Candidatus Hydrogenedentota bacterium
AGTCACGGACCTTCTTGATGGGCGCGTTGTTGGAGAGGCTGAACACGATGTCCCGGCCCGATTGCTTCAGCGCGTCCGACATGCGTTCGGCGGAATCGACATCCATGCGCCAGTCGTATTTCAGGAAATCAAAGCCCCACTCAGCCATTTGCCGCGCATCGTTGGCCTCAAAGCGGTATTTCCCAATGCGATGGAAGGACTGCCCCTGAACGTCCTCATACCGCTCCCCCCCTTTGGGAAGGTCGGACGAAGCGCCCAAGTACCCGGCATAGCTGGTTATATACGGTGTGGAATAGAGCCCGGCCTTGAGGCCCATGGCATGGATGCGGTCCACCATCTCTTTGATCCCGGGGAATTTCTCGTTCGGTTGGAGCGCGGTGAGGGGGCCGCCCCGTTCCCCCTGCCAGGTGTCGTCTATATTGATGTAGGTCCAGCCGCAGTTGCTGAGCCCGCTCGCGACCATTGCCTCCGCCGAGGCAAGCACCTTCTCGCGGTCAAGGTCTTTCGCCCAGGCGTTCCAGCCGTTCCAGCCCATGGGCGGCGTCAGCGCGATGGCATCCCCGATTTTGACCGTCAGCGGCTGTGTGGTCGTACCGAGATCGTTGGTCGCCGTGAGCTTCGCCACATACGTTCCGCGCTCGGCCACGCTGCCGGTGATGATGCCGGAGGCGCCGTCCAGCGACAGTCCCGAAGGCAGATTCTCCACGGAGAACCGCATGGGCCGCTGCCCGGTCGCCGCGATGGTGTAGAAAAAAGGCCGGCCGGGAGTCGCCCCAAAGACCTTCGCCGAATTGATGCGGGGCGTCGGTTGGGCGGGGGGCGTAAGGATGTATCTTTCGTCTGTGTTCGGCTGCGAAACCGGCACTTTACCCTCAACCATGACCAATTGGGCATTGGCCCAGTTGGAATAGGTCCGGTTGTTCCTGATGCCGCCCACCTTGTCCGTCACGAGCAGTCCCAACTGCTTGACGCCGGTGAGGTCCACATCGACAGGCTTGGGCGCATCGCCGACGCGCATCTTCCCGCTGTCGAAAAGCACCTTCTTGTCCGCAATCACATAGAAGGTCACCGGCACGGAACGGTTGGCCGTGTCATCCACACCGACCAACGCCGTGAACCGGGTGGCGTTGCCGTCCAGGCAGAGGGAAAGCACACTGACGCTTTGCACGCCGACGCCCCGCGCATAGGTGGCGCCATCCACGCGCATGGTGTCATGCGTGTAATTGGTCTTTGCCTGAACCGGACGAATCCCCTCGCTAAAGGCCTGAATCTCCAGGTCATCCAGCCAGACGACACTGGTTTGCGGCGCTGCAACGCCCGCGACCGCGCCCAGCAACAGAACCATAATCAGACTTAGCCGTTTCTTCATTGTTTCAGTGTCTCCTGATACTGCCGACCAAATCCACCGCCGATACTTGGCATTTGACCAAACCCATGGACTCGCCAAAGAAAGCCACTCCCGGCCTTCTTTAAAAAGTCTCTCCTGATTTCCCAAGGCGTTGCTCCCCCAACCAACCTATCATATAGCCAAGACCGTCGTATGCTCCAATATAGACCGCATCCGCACAATCTGCGAGGAGTACCGCCTTGTCGGCGTTGAGGGGGAAATCGTGTTGCATCAGAATGTCTTCTCGTGTCATCCCCTCAGGCAGGGTTATGAGGCAGCCGTAGGACATGCCCGCACCCCAGTAAAGACAGGAAGAAAAGTGCTCATACAGAGCTTCGGTCGGCAGAAAGAGATACCCCTCATTCGCACCCTGCTTATAGTAGTCTTCAATATCTGGCAGCTCCCGCGCCACGTCAAACGGACAACTCATATCCAAGACAACGCATAGTCGCCGAGAATTCTGTGCCAGATACTGCGCCGCAGTGCGCAACAACCATGTCTCGGCAACCGGATTCCAGCTTAGGTCCATGACTTCGATACCCATGCCGTGGCGTATGATCCGCTTGTTTGTCGTGCGCTTATAGTCGTTTGTCCAAACATAATCGACACAATCCAGGCTATCCTTAAGAACCTCGCCGTGCATGTCACTGGGCAGGCATGTCTCCACATGGCTGAGCGCGCCGCTGCTCATGCGGCAGGCCAGTCGTTGGGTCAATTGACCACGCAGCTCCGTCGAGGCCAGTTTATCGAATTCGACGCAGAAGTCGCGCATCCCCTGTTCCGAAAGGCGGGCTATTTGGAAGTCATTTTGCAAACCGCGGGACCTCTTTGTTTAGGCTTACTCCTCACAGGCGGGAAGGCTGGTAGAGGGGCTGTTTTAGTTACAATTCCAAGGGCTCTTCAGCGTCCTTCCCGCCAGTCTCCCCAAATTCACACATCATCTTGAAAACCTCGGGGCCAAAGAATCAGTAAATCCATTCCATGTGCAGAAAATATAGCACAGTGTTCACTGAGCGCCACAAAGGGGTGTAACCGCGAGGAAGACAGGGGAAGGTCCTGTTAGCCCGCTTTAGCGGGCTCCTCTTTGCACCCGGCTTTAGCCGGGGTGTCAAGGAAAGTCCACACAGCTTTGAGCCAGCGAGCTTCAGAGTGCTTTTCGGGTGCTTTAGCCCGAGGATGGGGGCGATGCCTGAAGGCGGGGGAAAGCGCGCTAAAGCGCGCTCTTGGGTCGGGGAT
>CAIUWO010000864.1 GCA_903902895.1 Candidatus Hydrogenedentota bacterium
AAGCCGGAACGTTTAGAAAGCCTGTGCGGCGTGAAATGCACAGGCAACTTAACGCACCCTTCCGGGCCGCCCGTGCCGATGGTGAGCGCAACGGATGCGAAGCCGGTGGACAATCCCTGCGGCCTGAAACTCTACCGTCGCGACGTGGGCAAGGGCGCGATGCTCTGGACACCCGAGCCGTGGGAGACATTGAAGGGTAAAGATGTATTCGTGGATGACCCGGGTATTACGGCCGATCCGAAGGAGAACCTGTATCTCTCCGTTGCGCCGATGGCGGGCATTGTGCCCGCGGTGCAGTGGACCGCGGAAAGCGGCGTGTGGCGGGTGATGGTCACGCCGATAGCTTTGAACGGGACCCCCCCCCGGCAACTGATCACCGTCTTTCCGAGGTCGGAGATTACCGCGCCGGTGAAGGTGAACGTTAAGGGCGACGGGTTTGAATTGGGCTTCGAGTTCCGCAAGACTTGGCCCGCAATGGTGCTGCTGGATGAGAACAAGGAGCCCTGCATGGCCACGGGCACGGGCCCATTCACGTTCAACGGGCGGGCGCTGATAGACGGACCCGGCGGGTGGATTTATGTGAAGGGCAAGAAGCGCATGTCCACGGAAGATCCCTTTGCCGACCCTGACGGTGGTTGGACAGAAATACGGTAGCGCGCTGGCACACGGCTTGTATCAGGCGTGGACGGCGTTCTTAAATCCCCCTTCGAAGGGGGCAGGCCCGCCGCAGGCGGGGCGGGGGATGTTCTCCCCTTCGCCGTTCGCGCAAAGACCACATCCCCGCCAGAGGCGGACAAGCCCCGCCGCTTCGCGGCACCCCCTTCGAAGGGGGATTGAGGACGACACCCCCCGGCCCTTCGGGCCACCCTCCTCGAGGGGGGACCTAAGACGGCCGTCATCAGGGTGTTCGGTTCAAGTGTTCGGGCGTGCCGCCGGAATGCGGTGCACGGCTGTGGCGTTGTCACCGTAGGAGAACTATCCATGAGAAAACGGTTGCGTATTGTGGGACTGGGCACGCTGGCGGGCTTTTCGCTGCTGGTCACGGCGCTGTCGATGACGGCGGGCTGCATCCGCAGCGAGGAGTCGATCCAGGTGAAGGGCATGACGCGGCATTACCGGATGCATGCGCCCAAGGACATTGCCGACCGCGGCGCGGTGCCGCTGGTGCTGGCGCTGCACCAGTTCAGCGACACGGACAAGGGCATGCAGAACCTGACCGACTTTGACGCGCTCGCGGACGCGGAGGGCTTCGTGGTCGTCTACCCGCAGGGGCGCTGGCGCGTGTGGAACGTCTGGGGCAAGGATTCGCCGGACGATGTGGCGTTTCTGAACGCGCTGATCGACAGCGTGTCGGCGCAGTACAAGATCGACCCGGACCGCATCTACGCCACGGGCGCCTCGGCCGGGGGCATGATGACGCAGTATTTCGCCTGCATGAGCGACCGGCTCGCGGCCATTGCGCCGGTCATGGGAAGCATCGGCACGGACTGGGCGGCAACGTGGCCCGTGCAGCCGCCCATCCCCGTGCTCATCATGCACGGCACAAAAGACCCGGTCATTCCCTTCAACGGCGGCGACACGAATGCCGGGCCGGGGCAAAAGGTTACCTTCCTGTCAGCACGTGACAATGCGGCCTTCTGGGCAAAGCGCAACGGCTGCGGTGACACGCCCACAGAGGAAACCCTGCCCGACGCGGACCCGGGCGACCACTTCTACGTGAAAAAATGGACCTGGTCCTGCGACCCCGCGCGGGAGGTGCTGCTCTATGAAATCGGCGGCGGCGGGCACACCTGGGCCGGGCACAAGAACTGGTATCCGCAATTCATCGTCGGTCCGGCCGCGCCCGCGCCCGATGCCACGCGGGTCATATGGGAATTTTTCAAGGCGCACAGGCGGGGATGAGGCAGGAAGAGTCCACAGATTACACCGATTGGCACAGATTAAGGCGCCGGACAGCGACTGTTGAGGTGAAACTGCCTGCGTTCCATGCGTGGTTCAAGTAGAAGAGAATTTGCCGCAAAGAACACAAAGACCGCATAGAGGGAAGTACCTGTCCGTTGTCTTTGCGTGACAGAATCCATTCGAACAACGGTTTTGAGGTTGGTGCGGGAAATGGGGTATGTTGCCGCAGAAGAACGGCGCGTGCGCCGGAAGCAGGAGACGCCCCATGTCGATGAACGTGGCGATTGTTGCCGTCGTGATTCTGGTGATTGCCGGTGACATGGCCGCGCTGTACTGGTTTGCGCGGCGCTTTGGCGCGTTTGTGCCGGTGCGGCCGGAGACGAAAACGGTCGAGCCCATGTGGATTGCGTACAACACGCATTCGGGCCCCTACCAGCTTATCGGCCCCGTGTGCGACGGGGTGTACACCGCGCTCAACGACACCCAGGGCGTCGCCACGGAGCTTGGCTTCGGGCTGTATTTTGACAACCCGCGCAGGGTGGCGAAGGACAAGCTCCGCAGCCTGGGCGGATGCATTGTGCCTTCGGACAGGGCGGCGGGATTGACGGGAAAGACCCTGCC
>CAIUWO010000865.1 GCA_903902895.1 Candidatus Hydrogenedentota bacterium
ATTACAATAAGTCTCCGCATGAACCCTCTCCTACGGTTTCGCCGGTGCATCGAGCAGGGCATCCTGCGTCAGCATCACATCGCGCAGCAGGCCGTGGAACTGGTACTGCAACGACGCGTCACAGTAGTTGCCCAGGACAAGCGGCCGCGCGGCGGGCACGTTGCGCACCGCCGTGCTGCCCTGAAACACCCATTCGCCGTTGATCGCCAGGCGCAGGCGCGCGCCGTCAAAAACGAAACGGCAGGCGTACCACTTTCCCTCCTCGATGGCGGGGCCCTGCGCGTCTCCTCCGGGCGTGCGCACAATAAGCTGTCCGCCAAGAATCTGCACGAACCAGCCGTCGACCTGCCATGCGCCATGGCAAAGAAGCACGGGCATCCCGTCCACCCGGTCGGCGCGGAAAGTGAAGTCGAGCGTGAATGCGTGGTTCAGGTCCATGGCCTCTGCCCTGTTCTCCGCGACGATGCGTCCGTCGTCGAAGCGCGCGCCCTCCGGCGTGAACGCCACGGCACCCTGCAAAGACGCGCCTTCGGGCGCGGCCGTCAACGGCCACTGGATTGCGGGGGCAACAACGGGTGCCGGAAAGGCCACCGTCACCTCTCCCGGCGCGCCCTCGCGTCCTGCCACATTAAGCGGCGTGATCCGGTAGGTCCATTTCCCGTCGCCGGGCGTGTCGTGAAATATCTGGCCTCCCGAACGCGCGGCGCGCACCGTGCCCGCCTCGGCGAAATCCGCCCTGCCTTCGGGCGCGCGGGAGACGCGGTACGATGCGACGGTGTAGGTCGCCGCCCCATCCCACTCCACCGTAATCCCGCCGCGGTTCGCGAAAGCGCGCGGCGTCACGGTCTCCGTCACGGGCTTGTCGGGCATGGTAAAATTGGCCGGCTGGGACTGGTCGATAACCCGCCCGTCGCGCACGGCCTCCACGCGGTACTCCGTTTCCAGCTGCATGGGGATGTCGGCGGCGTAGTTCACGCCGGTGTTCCCCGCGGGCTGGCCGTTGCGGAGGACGCGGAAGAAATCCGCCTCGGGCATTTTGTCCCACATCAGCTTCACAGCGGCCGCATAGCCGCCGCTCATCCTCAGCCCGAAACCCTTTCCCACCGCGGCTTCATCGAGCTTCTTCCTGACCGTGGACGGACTCAGCGCGGTCACCTCGGCCATGATGGTGACGGCGCGCTCAATCGCCCCCTGTTCCCGGGTTGGGTCAGGGGAAAGCGACAGTCGCAGCAGGATGCCCGCGCCGTGCACCGCCGCGCCGGGGATGGTGGCCCGTTTCACCCAACCCCTGACTGTCGCGCACCTGATGGTGTTCCATTCCTTTGCGCCAAAGCCGCGGTAGTGCGCCCACACGTCGCCGCCGCCGAGCGCGCAGGAGTCCACCACCAAATCGACCCCCTCGGGGACGGATGCGACCAGACGCGGAAGAATGACGGCCGCTTCGGGTGTCCACACGGGCGCGGGCGGGTCCGATTCCGGCTCGCCGAGCACCTTGCCGGCCGCGTTCCACAGCCGCCGCCAGTCGGCGGCCGCCTTGGTGTTCACCGTCGCCAGCACGCCGTATTCGCCGCGCGTGGTGATGCGGGCGGCGTAGGCGCGCATGGCCTTTGCCAGCAGGCCCGAACCGAGCAGTTCCCGGGCTTCCGCGGCCGCCTGCCCCGCCTGGCCGGCATCGGGGGCGCTCTTGGCTTTGGCGACCAGTTCGCCCGCCTTCACCGCCGCCAGTTCGGCGTCGTAATAGGCCAGTGTCCAGTCCATCGCGGCAATCAGCCATGCGAGCCGCTCGCGGCCCTGCCGCGTTTCGGGCGAGACCGCGGCGGCGCGCACGCGCAGCGCGCGCAGCTGTTCCGCCTTTTGCGGCTCGCCCGACCCCCAAGAGAAGGGCGCGCATTCGTTTTGTCCGCCGCCGCCCACCCAGCGGTAGCCGAGCGCGTCCAGTTCGCGGTGGATGTCCGACATCGCCGCCGCGCTCGCCGGGCCGTAGCCGTGCAGCGCGAGGTCCTGGAAGAATGCGCCTGCGGTCAGCGAGGGATTCCATGCGAACGCCGTGACAAAACCGAAAGCCTCCTCCACGTCGCGCGTGCGCCAGTGAATGCCCAGCACGCCCTGGCTGCCCCCCTGCAGGATGTCGCGCATCATCTTGTCATAAACGCCCACCGCCGCCTGCGGATGCCACTGGTCGCCGTCGCATTCCAGCCAGGGGATGGGCCAGCGCTGGCGGTCCGCCGGGAGCGCGTGGTACACCGAATCCACCCTGGGCCGCGCCGATATGAAGTCGAGCGAGGAAAACACCACGTCCTTCGGCAGTATTTTGTCGAGTCCGGCGTAGTACTCGGCGGACAGAAGACGGTCCTCGCCGCCCCAGCCCGATATTACCAGCTTCGGTGCCTCTTCACGGCGCGACAGCGCGCGCAGCGCCAACCACGAAAACTGCTCCAGCCGCGCGCCCTCGTTCGCGCGGGCGCGCCTGCCCGCCTCGTTGTCCTGGAAGAAGGGCCGCGCGCCGTCTCCCCGCTCCACAACGCGTTTGAAAACCGGGCGGCGCTCCATGCCGTAGAACTGGAGCAGGCTTTCGGGCGATGCCGTCACCGGCAGGATGTGCTGGTTATACTGTTCGGCGAAGCCCTGCGCCCCCTGCGTTTCCGCCTGCCAGAGAAACACGTAGTCCAGGAAGGGATAATAATCGAGAACGGCGTTGAAACGGCGCAGAAAACGCTCGCAAACCTCGGGCTGCGTCGGGTCGCCCGTAATCTCGAAGCCGAGCCCCACCTTAAGGCCGCGCTTGCACGCGTAGATAAGCCCGTCGCGGAGAATGGCCTTTTCCAGGCGCACCGCGTCGTCCGTGCCGCGCCCCTCCATGGTGGAGGCGGCGCCAAAGTACGCGTCGGAATAGAGCTTGTCGGTGCCGAATGCGAACTGGTCCACCCCCGTTCCCGAAGTGCCCCAGGTGGGGCTTGCCGTGTTGAGCAGCGGCGCGCCCTCCATCGTCTTGCCGTTCTCCTCATAGGCGGCGAAGGGCTCGGCGTCATAGGTGTGGAAGGTTAGAAAGTTTGCGCCGGAACGGATGAGCTGGTCGGCAAAGGCGCGGTGGTCAATGGGGTCCCACGCGGTCGGGCTGTTGAAAAAGTTGTACCACGGCAGCACGCCGCGCACCGAGAAGACGGGACTGCCCACAATGGGGAGCGGCCCGGGCATCTCCTCCGGCAGGGCGGCGGGAACACTCTCACTGCCCAGATAAAACCGGCAACCCAGCGCGCGGAGCAGCCCGTACACACCGTTCACGACGCCCTGCGGCGTGCCCCCGGCCACGGTCACCGCATACACGCCGCTTCGCGGCCCCGCCGTGATGCGGTAGTCCTCGCCCGGAACCGTCTCGTCCAATTCGACATGCAGCGACGGGACCGGCGCCTTCTCCCAGTTGCCGCGCGACACCACCTTTACCGCCGTGTCGGTCACCTGGCCCAGATAGCGGGCAAGATCCGCCGTGGCCAAACGCTCCATGGGTGACTGCGAGCCGATGACGACCGTGCCCCACGGCGCGGCCAGGGCCGCGGCGGCTGCAAACGGCAAAGACAGAAAAATGAACAGTGGCGCACGCATGGCATTGACACTCCTTGGCAATTGGACACCGGGACCACACACACAACGGTGCGAAGGTTATGCCTTCGCACCGGGACGCTTCAGCAGGTTCATCCTAATCCAGCCGAAATTGAGGATGACATGCAACGTGACGCCGGTGAACAGCAACATGCCGCCGCCCTCGTGCACGGTCTCAAAGACCTTGTGGGGAAGTTTGTCGGCAAACAGCGCCGTGCCTGCCTGCGACAGGACAAGCAGGCCGATGAACGGGTTCAGAATGCGCAGGGCCGTGTTTTTCATTGGGCTTCTCCATCGGGTTTCAACATGCGCACGCGAAACGCGGCCACGGGCTTTCCACCCGCGCCAAAATCGCCATGCAGTTTGGGCCAGAATTCCGCCGCAGGCTCGCGGGGAAAGTCGGTCGTCTTGAGTGTGAAATCCATTCGGGCGCGCTCGCCCGGCGCCACCGTCACCGGACCGCTCAGCAAGTTAATGGTCCAGCCTCCGGGCAGGTCAAACTCGTGTATGTCGCCATGCACGGTCCTGCGGGAAAAATTGTACACCCATACGGTAAGTGCTGTCTCGCTGCCAGGCACCAGCACGTAGTCGTATTCCTCGGTCCACTCGGGCTTGAACAGGCGGACTTCGGCTTTGGGCAGGTCGGCCTGGAGCACCACCGGACAGGGCCTGCCTTCGCGCCATTCGCCTTTCGGCACCGGCACGAGCGGCAGCCGGCCGCAAGCACCGGCGGGCAACACTTCAAACACCGGCGCTCCCGTCAGTTCCGCAGGGGCGTTGACAGCGCGGCCAAAATAGTCCGTGCACCTGCCCGCCGGGACGCCGTCAAAGCAGGGCATGGCCGCGCGCATCCTGCCGCGTGTCTCCCATTCGCCGCTGTTTTCAATCCATTTCACGAGCAGGTCATGCTTCCCGCCCCGGAACGCCACAATCCGCACCCCCGGGGTCTCTTTCGGCGAGATACTGCCGATGCAGCGCGTGCCCTGCAGCGCCCGCGCCAGCGCCGCCAGCGCGACGTAGCCCGGACGCGGTGTCATGTCCTGCCGCAGCAGGCCGAACTGCACCGTCGTTTCCATGTACTGGCCCAGAATGAAATGGAAATGGCGCGCCGCGCCCGCGGCAAGGCTGTCGGCATAGGACTGCGCGATGAACTGCGCCTTGAGCAGCGCGGGCTGCGGCTCCAGTTCGCCGCCTTCCGCTTCTTTCGCCGTGTGAATGCCCCGGTCCGACTCGGTCACCCAGATGGGCCTGCCCGAAGCGGCGTCGCGCGCGTGCTGCCACAAGCCGGCATAGCCCGTGTTCCAGTCGTAGGAATGGATGCTATAGCTGTCGAAATAGGGCCATGTTTCGTTCCGAACGACGCTGCGCGCCAGCGAGGGCGTGTTGATGCCCGCAATGGGCATCCAAGAGACAGGGATTTTGGCGTCCCCCTGCTTGAAGCCAAGCCAGGCCGCCTTTTGCCAGGCACACATTAGATGGGGCGGCCATGCCCCGAAACTGCCGCAGTTGGCCTCGTTCCAGGGCTCCCAAGCCTGAACGGAGCCGTGGAAACGCTTTGCCAGCGCCCTGCTCAATGCATGCACCGCCCGCAGGTCAGGCAGCGCCCGGTCCTGCCCCGGTTCAGACTGCGGACGAATCCATTTAGGCATGTCGTGAAACACCTGCAGCACGTCCATGCCCGAATCATGCTGCAGTCTTGCCATGCGGTCGTACTTTGTGGGCGGCGCATATTCGCCCGGCGCGGTTTCAATCTCGCGCCAGCGCAGGCGGTCGCGCACCCATCTGACGCCCGTGCGCGCGGCAATCTCCGTCATGCGCGCGCGGTCCCGGTCGTTGTCAGGTGGCGTCCACGACAGCGCCACATCCACGGCAACAGCTGAATCCTCGTGCGAATGTTTCGGCAGGTGTGGAAGGATTGCCGCGGTCGTCCAGCCGAGGGCTGCGCCGGCCCCGTCAAAGAAATCTATGCGATACCAGCCAACGCCCAGAATGCCAAGGTCAACCGTTCCCGTCGCCGCGCCCGACGCGACAACCCCGCCATGGTCATCCCTCGCCTCAAAACGCGCCGCTTTTTCCAAAGCGGCCGGTGGAACATGGACGGTCTTGGCCTCTTTGGGAAGAAAGATGTTGGCCCGCGCGGCGTCCGGAGGCGTGAGCGGGAGATCATAGTACAGCGGCGGCGAGGCGGGGAAGTCGGCGGACGCGATGGGGCACAGGACAATGCCCACCAGTGTGACGAGTGTGAGGAAAGGCCTGGTCATGGCGGTCGAGTCCTTCTGAGGTGGCTTGGTCTATTCCTGCCCGAGAATCTGCTCCGCGCGCTGCTGCATTTCCGCGGTACGTGGCTTGATGCCCGGTGCCAGCTCTTCCGGCCAGGGAAAAACGTGCCGGGGGACGGCGTGGCGCGGAAGGCGCTCTTTGCAGGCCGCGAGCAGCGCGGCCGCGTCGAGGGTTGATTCCATTTCCACAAAGGCGGCGGGAACGCATTCGAGCGCGGCGTCAGGCACGGGAACGACGACTGCGCGGGTCACGCCCGAAACCCTGCATAGTTCGGCCTCGACGGACTCGGGCTGCACGTTCTCCCCACCGACGATGAACATGCGGTCGGCACGACCGTCGATGTGGAGTCTCCCCTGCTCGTCGAAATGGCCCAGGTCGCCCGTGTCGAACCACCCCCCCGGCTTGTCGAGCGCGCCGCCGTGAAGATAACCGACGAAGCGTGTGTTGCCGCGCACCTCGATCCCGCCGTTCTCATTGACGCGCACCGTGTCCTGCAGCATGGGCCTGCCGACGGAGAGCAGTTCTTCGATGTCCGCATCCAGACGGGTGGCGCAGGTCATCGCCGAGGTCTCGGTCATGCCGTAGCTGTTCATCAGCGGCACGCCCGCGTCCAGCGCCCGCTGGAGCAGCAGTTCGGGAAGCGCGCCGCCGCCCAGGAGCACGCACTTGGCCGCGCGCAGCGCGTCGAGCGCGTCGGGCTGTTCCAGCGCGCGGCGCAACTGCGCCGCCACCAGCGACAGGTGCGTGGGCCGGGTCCGCGCGATGGCGTCCGCCGTACGCTCGCCGTCGCCGGGCAGCAGGCACTGCGCGCCCGCTTCCAGGCAGCGCATGTATACGGACATCCCCGACACATGGTGAGGCGGAAGGTTCAGCAGGTAACGGTCGCCCCGCTCCAGTTCCATGCGCTTGCCGGCACGCTGCGCGGCCAGGGTCATGGAAATGAGCGACAGCAGCGCAGCCTTGGGCGGGCCGCCCGAACCCGAGGTAAGCAGGGCCACCGCCGGGGTATAGCGGCTGTGCCGAACACGCGCCTGCGTGATGCGGTTGGGCTGCAGCACCGCCAGCAGCGCGTCCAGCCCGACTTCCAGCGCCTCCGTGCGCTCCGCGGGAGCCTGTGGAACCACGGTCATGACGCACCCCAGGTCATGCACGCGCGCGGCGGTGTACTCCCACGGCGCCTCCGGGTTCAGCGGAAAGGCTATCGCGCCCATCCGCCACACCGCGGCCAGCAGCGCCAGCAGTTCGGGACCGGTGGGAAGCGCGAGCGCCACGCAGTTGCGCCGCTCGACACCGTCCCGGCGCAGTTTGTCGGTGAAGCAGCCCACCCGCTGCGCAAACTCGTTGAACGTAATAGTGCCGTCCAGCCCGAACAAAAACGGCGCGTCGCCGAAGCGGCGCGCGGCGCGCGTGGCGGGGCAATAGGGCTGTTTAATCCCGTCAGCGGGTGTACTCATGCAGCAACTCCAGTCGTGAGACATCCACCCGGCGCGACGCGTCGAGCAGTGTTTTCAGAAGAACTTTGGGCTGATCGAGCGGCAGTCGCTCCTCCAGCACGTCGTCGGCGAGACAGTTATAGGTGTCCAACCCGGCGGGCCGGCCCGACCCGGCGGCCAGTCCGCCCATGAGCGCGGTGGCCACGCCCGATTCAAAGACGGCGCTCAGGATGCGCGGCGGCAGCTTTTCACCGGGCGCAAGGTGGTAGGGCAGCGCCCAGCAGCTGGGCTTCCACACCCAGAAGTCCGCCAGCGGGATGCGCTGCTTGTCCGACGGCCCCTTGCCAAAGGTGTCGATGAGCGTCTCGTCCAAGGCGATGGGAATGCCGAACTCGTTGCGAATCACATTACGGTCGCCGGGGCTTCGGAGCGGCTCCTCCAGATAGTCAATCGGCGCATGGTACTCGCTCGGGCTTCTCGTTATGCCCTGCAAGAAGATGCGCGCGTCGTCCAGGCTCCAGGCGCGGTTCGCGTCGAGGCGCAGCCGGCAGTTGGGGCCGAGCGCGGTGCGCACCTCGCGCGTGAGCGAGATTTCCTCCTCCAGCGGCTTGCGGCCCACCTTCAGTTTGGCGGCGCGGTAGCCCCGCTCGGCCGCCTGCGCGGCGCCCCGGAGCAACTGGTCCCCGTCGCCCTCCAGCAGCGCGGCGATTTCGACCACCACACTGGGCATCGCGGGCGTGGCCAGGATCGTGTGCCACATGCGCACCTGCACGCTGGCGTTGACCGCCGCGCTGGACCAGCCCTTGTCCGGTTTGCCCGACTTGCTCGGCCGCGCCCACTCGCGGGCGCTGACCTTCAGTTCCAGTTCGGCCTCGGCCAGCGTGTCCTTGCTGAACCCCGGCAGCGGCGAGGCCTCGCCCCAGGCGTCCACACCCTTGTCGTCGGTGCATCGGAGTAACAGCCCCTCGCGCATCGTGATCGTGGACGGGCCGATGTTGAAAGGCCGTATCAGCGGCAACTGAAAGCGGTAGACGCGGGCGTTGACAATTGTGGGAGAGTTCATATCAGCCATCCGATCGCGAACACAATGCCAAATAGGATTAGTGCCTTTCCCGTGGAAGCCAGCCGCTTGTTCAATGTTTCCCCTTCTTCGTGGAAAATACCTTGAACGGGTGCAACGCTGAAGACAATTGGGAGAAGAAGGCCAAAGAGCAAACTGGAAGCTGATCCACCCAGACACTTTAATAAAACCGGAACTCCAATCAGACCAAGGCAAAAACATGCCACATATTCCGCGCACGCGAATCTCGCCCCAAACCGCACGGCCAGCGTCCGCTTGCCCGTGCTCCGGTCCTCGTCGATATCACGCAGATTATTCACTGCCAAAATGGCGCAGGAGATCAGCCCCGGCGCCAGCCCGGCGACGGTCGGCAGCAACCGCCATTCGAGGGTCTGCACGTAATAGGTGCCGCCCACGGCAACTGGCCCGAAGAAGATCAGTACGAACACCTCGCCCAACCCAAGATAACCCAGGGGGTAAGGACCGCCGGTGTAGAGCGCGGCAAAGACTACCGATAAAACACCAATAGTGAGAATGGGCCAACCG
>CAIUWO010000866.1 GCA_903902895.1 Candidatus Hydrogenedentota bacterium
GCAGCGCCGCCACGTGGAGAATTTCCGGTCGGCGCTCCACAGGCGGGCCATTTCTTTCGTGGCCACCCGTTCCACAAGCGGGGACACATATTCGGAGGTCATCGTAAAGGCACTCCTTGGTCATGCTGGACATCCCCCTAAATCCCCCTTCAAAGGGGGACTTGAGGACATCGTCCGGTCACGTCCCAGCCACCAAGTCACTCGGCCGGGGCGTCCTTGGCAAACAGGTTGAATCCGCCCTCAGCGGACATGGCGGCCACGGCGGTGACCGGATTCAGGCGCGCGGCGAAGACGCCCTCGCCGAGAATGTAATCACAGGCGCCCTGAACGGAGTCGGCGGGGAATGTGTCCCCATGGGCGGGCGTGACATGGTTCTCTTCGTAGGTGGCCACATAAAAGAGGCGGCCCGGCGTGAGCGCCACGCGCTCCACTTGGATGCCGTCATGGCGGACGATGCCCAGCCAGCCTGAACCGTCGCGCTTGTCCACCACGGCGCTGACGCGCGGCGTGTTGTAGCTGTCCTTCTCATAATCCAGAATGAGCGACGAGAGCGCGACGGCGTCGCGCGGGGCCATGCCCGCGTCAATCTTCTCCGCAATCGAATCGGTCTGGCTGCCGTTGGTGACCACCGCCACCGCGCCGCCGCACACGACCCGAACGCAGTTGTAGGCGATGTACGGGTTCTTCTGCACGTCCAGTTCATAACCCGGTTTGGGCACTATGCTCACTTTGTCCCCGCCAATCACCGCCGTCCGGTTGGGGAAGGAACGGCTGGAGACACGGTACAGGGCGCACAGGCGACCGTCACTGGCTTGGGCAACGCTGACAATCCGTCCGATATACATGACGCTGGGATCCTTCTGCTTGGTTAAGGGAACCGACGCCGCCCATTATAGCCCAAGAAAGTGCCCCCCCGCGACAGCGATGCGGTCAGCGGCAGCGCGACAGGCGTCCGCGGAGAAGTTCCGCATCTTCCGTGGAGAGTTCTCCCGCCAACAGGCCCACTTCCGAAACCTCCACCAATCCGCATCGAATCATTGTCCCGACAAAAGCAAAATCCTTGTCCCGTCCGGCAAGAAGTTTCCCCACCGCCAAATCTGTCGGAGAAAGGCACCAACCAACGCAGCCCCCTGTGCCGGGAGTCTCCAGTTTCACGGCACGTGCCCGCCAGTTCTTCGGCAGTATCGCCGTATCGGGTCCCACCCCGTGGGCGTAATAGCCGAACGTGCTGTGAAACGGGGAAAGTTCCCCGATGCTGCCATCGATCAGGTCGGCCTTTCCGGGGTCGTTCAGGGGATATACATCCGCCTCCATGGAAACCAGAAGGGATTCAGGCGCATCGGGAAATGAGGCAAGTATGGCTTGACTGCCAAGCACGACCATGTCTCGGCAGCCGGAAATGCTGCCGGCCGCCCGCAAAATATGCTCAAGTTCCTGAATTTTCATCGCTGAAGCGCCTGTAGATGTCCCAACGCTCTCTGGGGGTCAAAATGCCGCAGAACGGACTGCTCTGGCGCAGCCGCTGGCCCAGTTCGCCACTATCCAATAGCACCTTCCGGACACTTTCCCATTCCTGTCTCAGGAGGAACTGCCACTCAGCAATTGCGGGAGAGGCGTCCCTTTGCAGCCAGCGCGCACAGTTTTCCCGTGCGAGACGCAATCCCTCATGCTGCGGGTCCTGGTCAATTCGGTCCGCAACGGCCTGGGCCAGCGCGAGGCTGCGTTTGTCTATTTCCTGATGTGTTCGCATGTCGTTCCGGTTACGCGTTTCCACGGCCGCGTCAAGTGCCACAGGCACGTTCATTTCCATCGTGTGAAATGTCTTCAACTAGATTATGCCAAATTCCGCGACCCGGGTCCATTGGCACGCCGCCGCTTCCGGCAGAAAACAGCGCGGCCCGGGGCGAGCTGCCCCGGGCCGCGGCGAAAAACAAATTCAGTCGCGTTACTTGGCCAGGTCCGGGATGGCCAGGCTGAGCACGCCGGAGATGACAATGAGCGCGACGGCCAGCACCGCGAGCACCTGCATGCCCTTGCGGATGTTGCCGCTGGCCGAGAAGCCGCCCATGACGCGCGGGGTGATGATTCCGCCGAACAGGCCGATCGCGAAGATCAGGCCGAACACCTCGGCGCTGGGGCCGGTCTTGCCGAAGGTCACTCCGACAAGGGTCGGGAAGATCGGACCCATCACGAAGCCGGTGATGAGCATGGCGACCACGGCCGCCCCGGCGCTCTTGGCGGTAACCATCATCATGATCGAACCGGCGGCCACAAGGGCAAGCACCGGCACATAGTACGGGAAGACTGACTGCGGCACCACAAAAGCGGTGAACAAACGCGCCACGAGCAGGGAAATCCAGAACATGGCCAGGAAGTTGTTGGCCTTGGTGGCGTCCACCTTGTGGTCGGCCAGGTAGGTGGTCAGGAAGCCGCCAAGCGTGGCTTCAAGGCTGATGTAGCAGAACAGCGCGGCGCCGCCGGCGAGCACGGCGGGATTGAGCAGCCATCCGGCCGCGCGGCCGAAGTTAAACCCGCCCTCAATCGCCGGGAAGTCGGTGCCCATGACGGTCCAGGCGATGGGAATGGCCAGCAGGGCCGCTATGATGCCCAGCGTGGCCTTGTAGCCGGCCTTGCCGATCAGGTTGCCGATGATGAGCGGGGTCAGGAAGGAGCCGACACCGAAGAACGTGTTCAGCAGATTGGAGGCCTTGGCGGGATTGCCGGGGAAAAGGACCATGGGTCCAAGCGTGTTGCCGACGGTGTTGACGCACATGGCGGCAAAACCGAGCGCAAGGAAGGCCAGCATGGCGGTTCCGTAGGTCGGGGCCATGGCGAGGAGCAGGACGCAGATGGCCCCCGCGCCGAAGCCCATGAGCCCGACGACCTTGAAGCCCAGGGCGGGCGTCAGCGCGCCGATGAGCAGCGAGAAGATCAGGCAGCTGAACATCAGGGCCGAAATCAACGAGCCGGCCTTGGCGTCGTCAATCTTGATCTGCTCCTGCAGTTTCAGCTTGATGCTGCCGAAGATGGCGAAGATCACGCCCAGTGCGAACACTCCCGAAAAGGCGGTCAAACCAGCGATAGACATGTTGCTCTCCCTCCGGCTGCGCCCCGGCCGCACTGCGCGGACAGGACGGGTTGACGGATAATAATGACCCACACCCAACAAAAGTACCCGGTCCGGACGGACACATGCCCGCCCAAACACGACTTTGCAGACCGGATGCTAGCATGTTTTGTCCGGGCGTTCAACCTGCATCTCATCTCGTCATTGCGAGCGAAGCGCGGCAATCTCTTGGAACCATAATCCGGGCTAGGGCCATCGCGGGCAAGAGATTGCCGCGCTTCGCTCGCAATGACGAGTCGTTTTCGGGGCTTGACGCAGCTTTATTCGC
>CAIUWO010000867.1 GCA_903902895.1 Candidatus Hydrogenedentota bacterium
CAGCCGCTTGGCATACTCGGGGCCGATGCCGGGGATCAGGCCGGAGCCCAGATAGGCCTCAATGGTCTCCACCGTGCTCGGCAGGATCGTCTCGCACAGGGTGACGCGTATCTGCGGGCCAAAGCGCCGGTCGTCGACCCAGCGGCCCGTGACGCGCACCGTCTCGCCGGGCGACACCGCCAGCAGGCTCCCCACGAAGGTCACCAGATCGGGTTGCCCTTGCACCGTCATCCGCGCGACCACGTACCCGTTTTCGGGGTTCTCGTAGACAACCCGCGCGACAACGCCCTCCATCTCGACTTCGGCCTCGATGTCCGACTGGTTCGGGTCGTCGGGCAACCGCGCCACCAGTCCGGGCCGGTGGTCCGGGGGAAAGTGCAGCTGCGCCATCAGAGCGGCTCGCCGCCAAAGCGCCGCACATGAATGACATCCGTGGTGGCGCGCGGGCCCATGGACGCCAGGAACAGCGCCACGTGCGCGATGTCCTCGGGCATCATCCAGTCGGTCTTGTCGCGGTCGGGCATTTCCTCCTCCGACAGGCGCGTGGTCACGCCGCCGGGGCAAAGCGCGTGCACGGCGATCCCATGGGGGCGCAGTTCCAGCGCGAGGGTTTTGCTCAGGCCGTTGAGTCCGTGCTTGGACGCGCAATAGGCGCTCTGCCGGTCTATCGCCTTCAGGCCGGACACGCTCGACACGTTAATGATCCGCCCCGACTTTTGCGCCATCATGCCCGGCAGAAACGCCTTGATGCAGCGAAACGCGCCGGTCAGGTTCACGTCGATGGTCCGGGTGAACTCCTCGTCGGTCAGCTCCACGAAGGGCCTGAACCTCCCGTAGCCCGCGTTGTTCACCAGGATGTCCACACGGCCCAATTCGGCAAGCACCGCCTGCGCCATCGCCGTCACCGACGCAAGGTCGGCCACATCGCAGCGGACCGAAACCACCCGGCGTCCCGTCTCGGCCGCCAAACGGCGCGTCTCCTCAATCTCACTTTCCGAACGCGCCGCAACGGCGATATCGCAGCCCTCCCGGGCAAAGGCCAGCGCAATGGCGCGGCCAATACCACGCCCCGCCCCGGTAATGACAGCAGTCTTTCCATCGAGCAGCATAACGCGGAAAACCTCCTGAGAAACCGTGTCCACCGCAGGACATGCTACAGGTTGTGGAACATTAAGGCAACCCCTTTTGACATGTTCTGCTTACGAAACGTCAAAATTCACCTTTTAAAAAGTGATAAATATGCCGTAAAGCGGTTTTGTTTGTAACCTAAACTACAAAACATGCCCCCTGCCCCCCGGAAAAACGGTTGCGCCTAGGGGCGATCACGTCTATAATTAATTGTCAAGGGTGTGTGCTTAGAACTTGCAGACGACAGGATTAGGGCTCATAGACAGCCATGTCATGACTATCCGGAGTAATAATTGTCTCATGGAAACCAGCACCAGTGAACTAGTCGGAGACCTTCTCCGCAAAGCCGAGGCTTTTGACGCATGGCAGGAAGAGGCCGTAACCCGGCTTCAGCGGCGGGCCTCGCGGCTGCATGAACAGGCCGGACGGCTGATACAGGTCCGGTCCGGCGACGAGGGCCACGCGTCGGTTGTCGCCGACTTCGCCCGGCAAAGCGAACAGCTCGCCGAAGAGACCGCCGCGAAGAACGCGGTTCTCGCCGAGGCGGAGGCGCTGCGCGCGTTGCTGGCCGAGCGCGACGAGCGCCTGGCGGCGTTGGAAACGCTGCCGGAGACCGTGGCGGAGCGCGATGCGCGCATCGCGGAACTGGAGGGTGCGGCCGGGCTGGTGGACGGGCTGCGGGGGCGCATCGCCGAGTTGGAATCCGTCGAGGAGCAACTCGCCAAGGCCCGCGAACGGGCCGACCAACTCGATGCCGCCGAATTCGCCCTGGCTGAAAAGGATGAACGCATCACGGCGCTCGAATCCGTTGAGGCACAGTTGAAGGACGCCATGGCGCGCGCCGCCCAGTTGGAGGACGCACAGGCCGCCATCGAGGAAAAGGACCGGCGCATCGCCGCGCTCGAATCTGTCGAGGCGCAGTTGAAGGACGCCATGGAGCGTGCCGCCCAATTGGAGGACGCACAGGCCGCCATCGAGGAAAAGGACCGGCGCATCGCCGCGCTCGAATCTGTCGAGGCGCAGTTGAAGGACGCC
>CAIUWO010000868.1 GCA_903902895.1 Candidatus Hydrogenedentota bacterium
CGCAACGGGACAGAAGGTGACGGATGTGGAAATGCAGAGTGTAAACGTCAAGCCGGGCAAATTTCATGGCGAATGGAACTACACAATCCGTCCCCATTCCAATCAGCCAATATGATACCTTTATTTATTTCCGGCGCCTAACGGGTTACTTGGCCCTGCCCTGCCTGTGCAGGAAGCCGTCGGGCCAGTCGCTCTTTGGGACAAATATCCGTTGACGGTCCGGGGCATCGGCGCTACAATACCTGATCATGCTGGCCGCCACCGAAGCGGCCGCACTTCTTTGTCCATCCGGTGTGCAAGTCGAAAGGTGAGGATCATGCGCAGATGACGGTCAGGGGCAAGATCAGCAGTGCGGCTCCCCCGGCGGGGGAATGCACAGAGACCAAGGGGGCGCCACAACACATCGGGGAAGCGCACTGCTTCGAGGCGCTCGGCCAGCGCATTGTGCTGAATGTCGCGACCTCCCTCTTCTACGCGGTCAACAACGTTGCATTTGAACTGGTGGAAGATGCCCCTGGCACGAATTGGGCAAACGCGCTGAGGCGCGCGAAGAGGCGCTTTCGCGCCCGGGATGTGGATGATGCCGCGGCCTACCTTGAGCGGGAGCATTTCCTCGGTCTTCCGAAGAAGACATCCCCTCCCCCGTCTCCGGGTCTGCGCCCGCTCAGCACGCTCGAACTTTGCGTGACGCACGCGTGCAATCTCGCGTGCCGCTACTGTTACGGGCGCAACGGCCACGGCGACAACCCGCTTTACGGGAGCGCGATTGCCCACATGCCCGTGGAGGTTGCGATCAAGGCGGTGGATCTTTTCTGGGCCGGTTCAGGCAAGCTGAAGGAACTGAACCTGACCTTCTTTGGCGGCGAGCCCCTCCTGAATCTGGCGCTGATGCGGACGGTTGCGGAGTACTGCCACGCGAAGGAAAAGGACACGGGCAAGAAGATACATTTCAGCGTCGCCACGAACGGCACCCTGCTGGACGATGAAGCGGTTGCCTTCGTGCGGGAGTTCAAGGTGGGCGTGCAGGTCAGCATTGACGGGCCGGCGGAACTGCACAACCGGAACCGGTCCTTCCGCGACGGCACGGGCAGCTACGACAGCGTGATAGCGGGTGTGCGGCGGCTGCGCGCGGGCCGGAAGACCCGCATCCCGGCGCGCATCACGGCGGCGCACGGGGCCATGGACAACCTCGAAGTGTTCCGCCATCTGACCGATCTTGGATTCGCCTCCGTCCACATTGAGCCGGCTCTCGGCGGGGGCTGCAACGGGGCCGAACTGACCGCGGAGGATGTGGATGAACTGCTCCGGCAGGAGGAGGCCGTTGCCCGGTACTTTGTCGAGTCCATCCACGCGGGCCGCTATGCGAACTACCACGGCCTGGTGCGCCACCTGCGCGACACGCGCGTGGTGCATGACCGGCGCCGCCACTATTGCGGCGCGGGCCGGGGGCTCATCTGCGTGTCCAACGAGGGTGGGTTCTACCCGTGCCACCGCTTCGTCGGCGTGAAGGAGTATTGCCTGGGCAGCGTCGAAACCGGCATAGAGCACGCGGGTCGGCACCCGTTCCACGCGCTGCACGTGGATGCGCGGCCGGGCTGCCGCGAATGCTGGGCGCGCTATTTCTGCGGGGGCGGCTGCTGGAACCACGCGCACACGGCCCATGGCGGCCTGGAAAGGCCCGACGAAGAAGGCGCCTGCCGCCTGCTGCGCAGGCAGATAGAACTGGCCATGGCCGTGAACGCCGCGCTGGACGTGCCGGACCAGGCGGTCATCAGCGGAATATACGACGAAACGACGCTGCCCCATCTGAAGGCCTGAACAAGAAGGAGACGCGACATGCAAAGAAGGAGTTTCCTCCAACGCTGCGGGGAGGCGCTGCTGCTGCTCGTGCCCGGTTTGCGGGCCGTGGCGGACGGCCCGCCGCTGCGGCGCGTAAACCTGGTGGCTTCGTCCCCGTCGCGCGTCTCGGCCAAACAGTGCGAGACGGAGGGGTGCGTCTGCGACGTGGAGCTTTGTCCGGAAGAATCGGGGTGCGTCTGCGACGGGGACACGTGCGCGAATGACTTCTCCTGCGCGACGGACCGGTCGGGCGCATGCTCCACGCGGGACACCTGCACCACTGACGGCTCCGGCGTCTGCGAGAATGACTACTGCGATGCCGACCATTACACGACCAGCGCCTGCCCGCCGGAAGAGGTGACCACCTGCGCGAACGACAGTTGCCGGAATGACGCCTGTCGGATCGACAAGTCAGGGTGCAATGGGGACTGTCCGACCGACACTTCGCTGTCCTGCGACAGCGACACCTGTGTGGCAGACTCCTCCGCCCGGTGCTCCACGGACACTTGCACCGCGGACAAAAGCGGGACGTGCACAACCGACAACTGCACC
>CAIUWO010000869.1 GCA_903902895.1 Candidatus Hydrogenedentota bacterium
GTGTGTCATGTGGCCGCGGGCGCGCAGGCCATGGGCCACGAGTTGCGCCTGTTTGCCGCGCGCGACGAGGACACCTGGGAGCGCGGGCGGGTGGCGGAGGGAAGTACGCCGTTCCCGGTGGAACTGCTTTCTTTTCAGGGGGACGGCTTTACTGCGGGGAAGGTCGCTGCGGCGTTTCGAAAAGCGGTCGATGCGTGGCGGCCCGATGCCGTGTTCATTGGCCAGGGCTTTCTCATGAAACCCGCCGTGACGCTGGCGCTGTCCCAATACCCCATCGTCTCGCGTTTCCACGCCCACGAGGCCGCCTGCCAGCGCGACATGCTCCGCTTCCTGAACGGTGCGCCCTGTCCAAACTGCTATATCGACACCCCGGATATCTGCCGCCGCTGCGCGCTGGACCTGCTCGGCCTGCAGATACGGTCGCATCGGCAGAGCGCCTGGTTGCGCGAATACGTCGGCGCGGCGGCCTACCGCGCCGAATACCATGCCGTATTCCGCGATGCATTGCAGGCGGTGCGCATCGCGCTGGTGTGCAATGCGGGCATGGTTCCGCCGCTGGGGGGGATGCCCGGCGAGGCCCGCGTGATTCCGTCGGGTGTGGACGCGCACGCCTTTGCGCCTGTGCCGCCGGTGGAGCAGCCGGACGGCAGGAAGGTCATCCTCATGGCCGGGCGCGCCGAAGACCCCGCCAAGGGCTTCGCCGTGCTCGCGGAGGCGGCCCGGCGGCTGTGGGAGCACCGGCAGGACTTCGAAGTGCGCGCCACGCTGCCGCAGGACATGGGGGAGGGGCCATGGCTCCGGCCCCTGGGCTGGGTGGACCACACAGAGATGCCGCGCCTCTACGCGGAAACGGACATTTGCGTGGTGCCCAGCGTGTGGGACGAACCCTGGGGGTTGGTCGCGATTGAGGCGATGGCTGCGGAACGTTCCGTCTGCGCGTCGCGCGCAGGCGGGTTGGCGGAAATTGTGGTTGACGGCGAGACAGGCCTGCTCTTTGAACGCGGCGATGCTGGCGCGCTGGCGGCGGCACTGGACCGGTTGCTGGATGACGCCGCGCTGCGTCAGCGTATGGGTGTCGCGGGGCGCGCCCGTGTCCTTTCGGAGTACGCCTGGGATGCCGTCATGGAGAAACATTACCGTCCCCTGTGGAATGATCTCGTCAGGGGGACAGGGAAGAACGGCGCATGAGCACGGAAACAAAACCCATGCGCGTCGCCTTCGTCGACCTTGTCTTTAGTTGGCCGCCCAACGGCGGCGCAGATGCGGACGTCTTTCAGGTCATCAGCGGGCTTGCGCGGCGCGGTGTTGAGGTGCATCTCTTCGTGGCCCACGAGCGTGGCTCCATGGAGCGGGGCAACGTGCAGACCGACCTGCTGCCCTTTCCGGTCACAGTGCTGGATTTTGACGCCAATGAACTCAGGCCTGACGCGCTGTGCGCGCGCTTTCGCGCAGAAGTGGACGCATGGCGGCCCGATGTGGTGTTTCTCACCCACGGATTCGCATTGAAGCCCTACCTGGCGCGGGCGCTGGCGCACCATAAATTGGTGGGCCGTTTCTACGCCCATGAACTGGCCTGCGCGCGCGACGCGCTTCGCTTCAAGGATGCCCGGCCCTGTCCCAACGACTATCTGCGGACTCCCGACATCTGCCGGGCCTGCGCGCTGGAGAAACTGGGCCCGGAAATCCGTTCAGGCCATATGCGCACCTGGGCGTCCGACTGGGTCGCGGCGGAGGCATGGCGGCCGGAATACCATCGCATCGTGTTGGAGTCCTTGCAGGCCTACACCGCCGTGATTGTGTCCAACACCACGCTGCGCGCACAGGTGGCCGAGTTCACGCGGCGACCAGAGATCTTCCCCGGCGGCGCACCGGTGCATGAAATCACGCCCGTTATAGGCGGCGCGGCGGGCGAACCCAAGATTATTCTCATGACCGGCCGCGTGGAGGACCCGCTCAAGGGCCTCGATGTGCTGCGCAGGGCGGGGGAGATCCTCGCGGCAACGCGCTCTCGTACCGCAGGCGTCCCGCCTGCCCTCTCCCCGGAACTGTCCGCCGATTTCGAGATTCACGCCACGCACTTTGACGTGGCCCAAAGCGGCGGACACTTCAAGGCGCTGGGCTGGCTCTCCCATGAGGAAGCTCTGACACTGTATCAACAGGCAGCCGTTGTCGTGGTGCCCTCCGTATGGGAGGAGCCTTTCGGCCTCGTCGCCGTAGAGGCCATGGCCACGGGCGTGCCCGTGTGCGCGAGCCGCGTTGGCGGGCTCGCCGACATAGTGCGCCACGGCGAAACGGGATTCCTGTTCACGCCCGGCGACGCGGCCGAACTGGCTGAACAGCTCAACACCTTGCTTGAAGATGCCGCGCTGCGCTACCGTCTGGGTGAGGCGGGCCGCCGCGTGGCGGAACGCGAGTATGACTGGGACGTCATCATCGAACAGCGCTACTTGCCATTTCTCAGGGAACTAATGACGTGAGCGCCCAACAGCACATCGTCGCCTTCTACAGCCGCGGCCCCCATTTCGCGCGGCTACTGCGCCACCTGCGCCGGGTCCACCCGGACGCGCGGCTTAGCGCCATGATCCCGCCGGGCTTTCCCGCCGACACGCTTACGGACCTGGCCGACGCTGTGTTAGTCACCCCCGCGCCGCCCCATGGTCTGCGCAATCCCGGCGCGCTCTCCGCGCTTGTCCGTCAGATTCGCGCCACCCACTGCACACGCTTTGTGGTGATGTTCGACAGCGCCCGCCTGCGGCTCGTCGCCATGGCCTCCGGCGCGCCCGAGCGCTGGTGCTTCGGACCGGATGGAGGTTATAATAAGATTGAAGCGGCACCGCTGCGACGACTGTTGGTCGGGATGCGGGGGCGGCTGCGCGGGTGCATA
>CAIUWO010000870.1 GCA_903902895.1 Candidatus Hydrogenedentota bacterium
ATCAGGTCATGGCCGTCGGCAAGAAGTTTGCTCTCCATCTCGGCAAGATACCTGTGCAGGGATACATCCAGTTCCCTGTCGGAAATATCGGGATCGACAAACATTGCCTCTTCGGGGAGCCTCGCAACAATCGGGCGATATCGAGGTGCACGTGTGGCGACAAAGGTCTCCACTCGCTCGCGCCCTTTTTTCCGGGCTTCGTTCAGGTGTTCAATCAGGTGCTCCGAGGCCTTGGCGCTGACCCCGTTTTTGATATCCTCCCAGGAAATGTCGGTGTCTGCAAACAGCTCCCCCAAGTCCCCCACAAAGTCAAAGCCCGTCCGTTCTGGCCGGGCACATTCATCCAACACCTCAGAGTTCACGTAGCACACATACACAAAATCACCGTGACTGTCAGACAAGCGGGCCGGGAGACCGGGTATCTTCCCACCGAGCTTCTCTTCGCAGACAAGACGGTTGTCAGCACAGAATGCAATGGCATGCACGGATGCAGAACTGGCACGGAGTTTGACGTGTAGCAAGTCGAAAGCTTTGCCCTTTATCTCCACCTTGTCTGGAACAGCGGAGGAGTGCATGTGCTCCTCGTAGACCTGGCTGAGATCCAGATTGTCGCCCTGATCTTCCATGGTGATCTTGGGCGACCCACCAGATCGCACGAAATACCAGAGGCAATGCTCGACCAACGCTTTGGCGATAGGCTGGGCTGTTTTGGGGGCCGCCTTCCTGTATCTTGGCTTGAAGTCCACCAAAGAAAGGATTGTCTCGCGGGTCTGACCTTCACCTGTATCCTGAAGCTTTTCATCACGCACGCCAGAAAGTGGCTCGAACACGAATGACCGCCATTTCAGATTGTGGTCTACATCAAAGAAACGGCTGGAGACCCGCACCTTTTCAAAAGCCTTAAGCCACATTAGGCGCCCAATACCTCTCCCCCCAATGTCGGCTTTGTGGTCTGTATCCAGTGTCTTGAAGGCGGCCATGTTCGCGTCGTCGAACCCAATACCATTGTCAATGATTGTGAAACCGACAATGTCGTCTTGTGGTTCGGGGCCTCTCCGTTTCTTTTCGTCATCCAACTCCAGAGATGTTGTCTGTTTGGCGCGATTAATGACTATCGTAATGGACCCATCCTCCGGAGAGAGTCGAGCCTCGTCGACGGCATGGATCGAGTTCACAACGGCCTCGAAAAGAGGGAGTAATCCCGCAGTAAGCGGAAGTGGGGTGTTCCGCAGTCGTCCAGGCAGATTGGTTCCAATGCTCATACTGCGATTTCTCCATTCATTAAGCGTGGAAGAAGGAGATCACGGGCCACACGGAGCTTCTTGTTCTGCGCATGCAACCGTCGGATTTGTCCGAAGGCCGCGTCGGCATACTCGGAAAATACGTCGAGTATTGTACGCGCTGGTATCCAAACCATGAATTTGTCAAAACAGCTCTCTTGTACCCTTTGCCGTCCCGACGCGCCAATCATACTCTTTATTGCGTTTTCGCGGAAGTGATAGGTTCGGGCTAGACAGTAAGCGAATGGTGGGCTTACATGTTCCGGTCGCAGCACTATGAACTCGGTGGAACCTCGACCAACGTCCCCCCCATCCAGGAAGTCTACAAACGCCGTTTTACCATTCTCAAGACAGGGGGTTATTCGTGCCAATAGCGTATCTCCATTTCGAAACTTGGAACCGCTTCGACCGCTCTTCTTAACCGCATTCTGAATGACCATTGAGTCAGCCACGAGGTCAGACATTTCCACGTACCAGTGCTCATCTTCATCGGACAGAAATGTTGGGGGAGCAATAGCAATGGCTTCGGAAGTCGGTACCCGTCGCCACCCTTCCGGGATACCATCCGCGACACTGGTGTGCTCGTGGCCGGGGAAGCGGAGGCGGATGAACCATTCGCGATACAGTAGTCTCACCGCGTCTTCCAACAGGTCCATTCGTCGCCGGTTGTTTTCGATCAGGTCATCGTAGGTGGAAAGGATGTTGGCAATGTTCTCTTGGGTGTTCGGATCGGGTACCGGGGCCTTCATCTCGTGAAGGACGTTTCGATTGACTCCGGGTACAGCAGCTTTGTCGCTTTGCTGATTCTGAAGTAGATTCTTCAGAAAATAAGCAACAAACTTTGGGTGGTTTCCCTTGAAATCTACCACATAGAGCGCCGTGTTGAGCGGCCAGTAGTCTTGCTCAAGGAAGAACACTTCACCGAGGGTGCCATATCGACCTGTGACCACACCTGGAGCCTGTGCTTTTGCCTCATTGTGGAAACCAGTGATACCCGATGAAGACACAACAGGCACATCCCCTGCCACACGCTGGTCTCCAGGCAGATCGTGCCCACGTTTAAGGGTAAGCACATCTCCCAATCTGCGTGTGTGCCAGTTCATATCCCCAGTTCCTCGAAGTTCTCCTGAATCTTTGCTGCCAGTTCCACAGCCTCCTTGTTCAGGTCGACGAGCTCTGTGTGGATATCGCGCAGCGTTTGCTCAAAATCGAAGTCCTCGTCCACTTCGGGCGGGGCGACCCCCACGTAGCGGCCTGGCGTGAGGCTCCAGTCTGCGGCCTCGATTTCGGCGATGGTGACTTCCTTGACCAGCCCCGGCACCGGCTGGAGATCCGCATTGGGGAACCGATCGAGCAGCCATGCTGCCTGCCGATGGAAGTAGGCGGCGTGTCGAAGCTGTTCCACGGCGGCCTTGCGTGTGTCGTCGAGTTGCCTGACCAGCCGGGTTGTGCCGCGACGGTCAAACGGAGCGGAATCAGATTCCTCTTCAGACAATACCCCGGAAACCTCCCCAGCCACATCTAACAGCCGAGCCGCCAGCTTGTACAGCAGGTCAATCTGCCTTATGAGCCCCCTGATGCGCTCAGCGATGGGGTCGAAGGCTGCCCGGAGGGCATGCTGCCGTTTCAGCGCTTCCGGTGGATTCTTGGCGCAGTCTTTGCAGAACCGCTCGACCTCTTTGACCAACGCCGCACGGTCCGCCTCGTACGGCGCGACTGCCTCGCCCAATTCGGCCGCCGTGTCTGCCAAGGAGTGCCGTTTCTCGGCACTCACAGAGTCCAATTTCTGGACGGTTTTCAGGAACGGCGCGACGCGCTCCCGCATACCGCTTAGCTCCGCCTCGAAAGTTTCCAGCGCCACCGGTACGGCCTCAGCTTCCGCGCGGGTCTGGCCGAAATACCGCTGGACCAGACCGAGGAAACGGTTATTCTCCCCCCGGTGCAGCCACACGACGGCGGAAAGATTGGCGAGTTGCTCCGGGGAAAAGTCGAAAATCTTGCGCGTGACCTTGCGGAATATCTGGCGGGCGTCGAGCATCAGTACCGTGTCGCGGCGCTTCTTTGGTTTGCCCCGGTCAAAGAACCATAGTTCGCAGGGTACGCTGCGGGTGTAGAAAAAATTGCCGCGGATGGCGACCATCATATCCACGTCGCCGGTCTCGACGATGCGCCTGCGCACGTCTTTCTCACCGTGCCCGGCGCTGCTAGCCTGCGACGACATGACGAACCCGGCGCGGCCCTTTTCGCTCAGATAGCTCCAGAAGTAGGAGATCCACAGGTAGTTGCCGTTCTGGACCTTCTTGCCCTTGTTGACGCCGGGCAGGCCGAAGGGTAGGCGCGGGTCACCCTTGATGCGCTCGGCGTCCACCAGGTCCACGTTGAAGGGCGGATTGGCCATGACGAAATCGCAGTTGCCCGCGAGGTTGTGCTCGTCCTGGTAGTAGGTGATGGCCTCCGCGATCCGGCCCTCCAGCCCGTGGACGGCGAGGTTCATCTGCGCGATTCGGATAGTGGTGGGGTTCTTTTCCTGCCCGTGAAAAACCACCTTGTGGGCGGTGTCTTCCCCGGCACGCTCAATGAAGTGGCTGGACTGCACAAACATGCCGCCGGAACCGCACGCGGGATCAAACACGATTCCGTGATTCGGCTCGATGACGTTGACTATGGTCTGCACGATGGACGATGGCGTGAAGAACTCGCCGTTGTCGTGGGCCTTCTGCATGGAAAACTCGGCAAGAAAGTACTCGTAGATGCGGCCGAACACGTCGCCCGACGCATTGCGAATCTGCTCGCCGTTGAAGGTGCCCATCAGGTCTTCGAGCACCTTGGGCTCGAAGATGCCGTAGTCCTTGGGCAGTACGCCCAGCAACGGCTCAAAGGATTCCTCAATAGCAATCATTGCCTTCGTGACCAGTTCCGGGAGCCTGCTCTTGTCCGGTTTGGCCATGATCCAGTCGTACCGTGCTTCCTCGGGCAGCCACAGCGCCCGGCGGCGCACGTAGTCCGCCTTCAGGATGGCTCGCTTGGGCATCTTTCCGCTGGATTGGTCCTTTTCAATCTCGCGCGTGGCTGCGTCGAAACGGTTGGCCGCGTGGCGCAGGAAGATGATGCCCAACACGGGCATGAAATAGTCGCTGGAGGTGAGCTTCGAATTGGCGCGCAGGTTGTCTGCAGCGCTCCACAGGTCCTTTTCCAGCTTCTCGATATCCCGGAACGTACTTCCATTCATGCGATGAAATGCTTTCCGTGCCCGCGGCATGCTCAGCCGCCACGCACTTGGTCTTTGATTCCCTACTGCTTGCCTTGCGCGCTGCGGCCTACCCGTCTCTCGGCGCGCTCCCTATTGGGGAATAGACTACTCCATCGCCCCGTCGCGCGCAAAACCCGCCGCGCCGGTCTTGCCACCTTTGACCGGGACCGACGGGGCGGTCGCAATGAACGGAGACCACGGAGACGCGAGCTTTGTTTGGGGAGCCTGTATGCTAGCGCACGGATGCCTCTTTTGTGGCGGCAACACAAATGAATTTCGATGCCTTTTCCGGACGGCGCAAACTCGACACGTTTCCTTTTAAAGGGTTCAAAAGGGAATTCGTCGCCTTTTCGGGAGCGCGCCTACCACTCGGTTACCTTCCCTTCCTTGTTCCAGCACGAAGGTTCCTTGATATTGATCTCGGCGCGGGGGCGCAGTTCGGGCCAAAGCTCCTGGACGGACTGAACCATGGCCGCCGAAACCAACTGCGCCACCTCTTCGAGTCTGTCCATGGGGGCCTCGAACACATAGGAATCGTGGACCGCGGCAATGATGCGGGCGCCCATTGGCGGGAGCAGGCGGTCCAACCGGTTGCCGGCCATCTTGAAAGCAACGCAAGCCGACGCCTGAATGGGGTGATTGTTAAGCCAGTTGGGCGGATGCTTGACGCTTCCCGGGGAGCCTGACAACCGACGCTTGAGCCCCATTACCGATGCCGCTGCGCCCCGAACAAAGCTCGTGTCCTGGTTGAACGCCAGCGCCCTCGACAGATCGGGAAACATGGCCATGAACTCGCGCCACAGCCTGTCTGCGCGACTCCTTGATATTCCCAGTGCGTCGGCGATGCCCTGAATTTTCATTCCGTAGATTATCCCCAAGGTGCACTGTTTCATTTCCTGGCGAAGATGCGGGTACTTCTTTTTGAACTCGCTCCCGGACAGGCTCGCATCCTCTTCGGACAGTGTGCGCCGGTTGAGCACCTTGGCCATCATGCTGTACACGTCGTCGGCGTTGAACATGTCCACGAGACGGTTGTCGGTATAGTAGGCGCCGGACACACCCACCTCGATTTGAGATAGGTCGACTTCGCCAATTCCCATGCCGGACTCGGGCACGATGAGCGGCCGCGCCACCGACGGAAGCCCCAGGATGTTCGGTGTCGTCGTACTTTGCCGCCCGCTGGCGGCCCTGAGCAGCACTTGTATCGGGTGCACCCGCCCGTCAGATCCGACAAGGTCTGCCCGAAGTATCTTGTCGCGGGCCAGCGCGCGGAATTTGCGCGCCTCCAAAATAAGCGGAATCGCGCGGTCGAGGCCCAGAAAACGTTCCAACTGTTTCTTGTCGAAGGAATATTTGCCCCTGGTCTTGAAACGTTCAAGGATTCCTATTTCCTTGAAGTATTTCCCAACTTGAGTACGGCTATCGGGGTTGACTATGCCCAGTTTGGCCAGTTCCGCCTCCAGGGGCGCGCCTTTTTCGCGGCAGAACGCGGGAAGGCGTTCACGCTTGGCTTCGTCCACGCGAACCCCGGTCCATTCCATGTGGGCGCTTGTTTTTACCCACGGCATCTCGACGGTGATGAGCTGACGCAGTATGCCAGTCCGGCATGCCCGCGCCACCTGCAATGGGTACAGTTCCGCCGCAACGATGCTATCCTCGGCACTGTACTCGATTTGAAGAGCGCTGAACGGCAAGCCTTCCGCATGGCGCAGAAAGGATTCTTGGAGTTCCGCTTTCAAGGCGGCGTGGCGGTGGGTCACGCCATACCGATTGCAGGTGGCCACGAGGGAGAAGAAGTGCGTTTCCATCTCATTGAGCCGCTCCCCCTCCTCGATTTCTTCCGCAATGTCTGCCGCGTCGCGCTTGTTCGCGCGGAATCTGCCAAGATGCTGGGCGCGCTCGTGAATGTAGGTGTCCCACAGTTCGGCGGGTTCGGGTAATCCCAAGTTTAGCAGGCAGAACAACTCCGACTTCAGGTGGTGGCCGACGAAGACCACGGGCATACGCAGCACATCCCCCAGCGGGCGAAGCAAATCCGGATTGCGCAGGTCGATGACGAAATTGTACCGGCACGGCCTGTCTTCTACCATCTCGATCGCGCTAAGGGACATCAGCAGAGGCTGTACGCTTGTGATATCGTACCAGCACCTTCCCTTGTCAATTGCGACGGGCGGGCGATTGTACCGGAATTCAAAATCCAGTCCGCTGCAAGTGAGGTCGCGCTGGAAAAGAAAGAGTCGTACCTCTTCCATGTGCGCCAGGTTGTCCACGTACTGCGTTTGCTCGCGGTACGCGCCGGGTAATCGCCGCAGCCGCTGCAAAGGCGGGGACACATCATTTGGTGGAGGCAGGTTACGCAGCCGCTCCTCGAATACCTTCAGCAGTTCCATGGTCCTCACTCTCCTATTACCTGCGGCGGAAGTTGCGCGGGTTGTTGATGCCAGTACCGCTGCACGGTGCGTGCAGCGACGTTTAGAATCCCGGCCACCTGTTTTTGCTTGAGGCCGGCCGCCTTCATTGCGCTGACTTCGGCGATCATGGACGCGCATCTCTCTTCGCGCGGCGTGGTGATGTCGAAGTGTAGCCGCGCCTCGGCTAAGGTGCGGAAGTCCGTGACGCCTGGCAGCTCCTCTGCCATATCGTCGGCCTGGAAGGTGATGACCTCGCGCGGCTTCGTGAAGGGCCGTACCCGACCGATGGCCTGAATCACCATGTCCGTCTCAAGCGCTTTTCGGCCTTGTGTGGAGAGAAATTCAAGGTCATAGACGCGGTCACGGACGTGTCGGGTCCCAGCACTGCGGCCTGCCACCCGACTGTTTCGGATTTCTAGTTCGATGTAGCCATCTGCTCCAACTTGGTCCTGCAGGACCTCGTCCAGCATTTTGGAGTAAATGTAGAACGAGTTCAGGCAATAGACGGCATCAAATTCCTGGAAGTCGTTCACCCCCACCATGCCATAGTGAATGATGGGCACGACGCGCAGACCATCCAGTGCGGCCTGATCGTAGCCCTGCTCCACGACCGTGATGTCACCGTGTCCGAGCGCCTCAAATCTCGCGCGCAGTTCTGTGGCGCAAAATGGCTTGAAAACCTTTTTCGAGACGAACAGGACCCGCCGTCCCTCCGACAGACGCCGCAAAGCGAGTCGCGCCAGGAAATCCAGTATCTCGGTCGCGTTGCCGGGAAAGTAACGCTTGGCCCCGAGGTATGTGCGCAGATTGTAGAATTTCGTGCCGGGGTGGATAAACACGATATCTTTGAATGGCGCGTACAGTTTTCGGCCCAGCCGAAATTCCAGCAGCCGTTTCTGGCGGCTGGCAGTAAAGAGAAATAGGTCGGGCTCAATAAGTGGCGGGGTTGCGAACAGAATTTCTCCCGCCCCGTTCTTGTCACGGGATGTCAGAGGGCTTCTTTCAAAAGCATTCAGCAGAAATGTAAGGTCCCTAAATTGCGCGCCAAGTGTTGTGTAGCCAGCATCCTGAATCCGAATGTGCTCGCTCCCGTCCAAGAGGGGGAAATGCCAGTCATGTGAACGCAGGTCGGTGGTGGATGCGCTGCGCAACAGTCCGGTCTGGTACAGGTGGCTGTCCGGACACTCCGCGCCCAATCCGCTAAGGACGGCGTGATACTGCGCAAGCGCCGCAGGGCCGATCTTCCGGCGTTGGCTTGTGAGAATTGCATGGTCCTCGTCCAAAATAACGAGGGGTCTTTCCGGGTTAAGCCTTTTGACCAGAAAACGGATGAAATCATCCGCCCGCGACAGGTGTGCTTGCGCACCAAAGATAACTTGCGCGCCCTCGATTCCCTTCGTGAGCTGATCCGGCCAATGGCAGCGGCCGTATTCCGGGCAAGACACACAAATGTCACGCTTACCAAGCTTGTAGCAGCCGGCCTTCTCGAAACTGGCCCAATCTTGGTTTCGCATTGCACCGCACCTCTCCTGAGGGCGTGGGTGAAGGACCGCAACCTTGACTTCTCTAGGCGGGTCCTTCACCCAGCGCCGTTCACGCAGGATGTTGTGGGTCGGGGCGAGGCAGATAACCAGGTCGTAGAGCATCTTGACAACGGTCGTTTCAACAAGGGCGTCGATAGCGGTGGACTTGCCCGAGCCTACGGGCAAGTTGACTGCTACCGTGCGCGCCTCAGCGGCGCGCATCAGCTCACGTAAATAGTCGCCGTTCAGATACTCACGCCTGAACTTGGCCAGCTCTGCCTCGCCCCGGACAATCATGCCAAACCGTGTAGCGCCAGCTTGCGCTCGACGCTTGGCAGGGCACGCAGGGTTTCGTTGGACAGGGTCAGGAAGACGGAGTCAAGCTTGACCCGGCCCTGTTCCATGTCCTGCACGAATTTCGCGATGACGTCCGCACCGTCAGGCGCGGTGGCCGGTATCGGCCATGACCTGACATCGTACGTCATGTTATCCGGCTTCGAGATTGAGACGACCTGAAGGCCGGTCTCGTTGATCGTCTGGAAGACCCGTTGGAATTGGGGCAGCAGGGCCTTCGGGCGCAGCGCTCCGCTCATGGCCAGTACCGCGACTTCCTCGGCCATGCAGTCGTACACAGGCACCAGCACCCGCTGCTCGACCTTCTGCTTGACGGCACAGAGGGCGCAGCCGGGACCTGGGCACAGGATCCAGCCCTTGACGTCGGGATCGTTCAGGTAGTGGGCGTTGACACGCGCACCATCTGCTGTGAAGGGGATCACGAGCGTTGCATCGCCGGAAAGGCGCAGGCACCGCAGGGATGACGCTTCAGCCGCCGAAGCCGAATCTTCGGCCATGAGGTCGAGCAGGTTCACGGACTGAACCATGCCCGGGGCCTGGGTTGCCGGACGGCTGGTGGACGGGCCGTCGGGTAGTGTGGGCTGCCCACCGGATAATGCCGCCAACAGGGTGGCCTCCGCTTGCGCAGCGATTTCACCCCCGGTGGCGTTCACCGGAGGGTGGGCGGTCCGGGAATCATCACTGACTTCCGGACCGTGCTTGGTGCCCGTGGGGGGCATTAGGGAACTTGATAAGTCCATCGGAGATCTCCTATAGTTGGACTTTCTCGCTGGATAGCAGGCTCACAAGAGCCCCTAGCCGTGCCCCACACGGTGCCCGAAAGAGAAAAATCACAAATAAACCTACCAACCACAATTGCATGATCGGCTTTGAAGAAATGCGTGTTTGCCCGGTGGGGCGCTGTGCAGGAAAGGGGGATGGGCGTGGTTCCGCACGGAACGTGAGGTAGGTTTGCCGGGCTCCGCGCTGGGCCGGAATTCAACAAGCGGCCGCAGCCATCACCGGGCCGCGGACTAACTCATTAACGGGTTGTCGTGCCCTTGGCAGGATGTCCCGGTTCGTTCCTTCGCGGCCATCCGTTTTTCGAAATCATTGACCGCAGCAAGGCCAGCTGCTTGCCCGCGTCTTTGGCGATTTCGTCGAGGAACGCAGCGAAGCATTCCTCTATCAGAAAGTCGGCCGCCACTCGAAGTCGGGCGACTGCAATGGGACACCGCGCTCCTGCACCTTTTCTTCTCGGGTGTGCCGATCCCTCTTGCGCCGCAGTGACCTCCGGCCGCTGCCAAAAGAAGGGATCAATTTGCTCCTTGGAGAGCTTCTTCGCCCAGCCCAAGACCATGACGGCTATCTCGGATTCTTCTCCGGCATCCCCCAGAGCTTTCGTGTCGTCCCCGGTTGAACTGGAGCATTGGGTTGCCGCAGCGGACAAGCACCAGTTGAACGTGGTGTGATAATCATCGTCCCTCTTTTTGAGCAGCGCAGAATTGAGCAGCCGCTCCCCGTCCTTTGCCTCCCCCGACTTTGCCAGGCGCTGGGCCATTATTGCCAGGGTTCGCGCGCATCCCTGCATGCAGCGAATGAATCCTTCCCGCGAGGAGGGGAAGAGGAAAGGGATTCCGTCACGCTTCAGGATGTCCGACACATGCGCGGGGGGAGCAAGGATCGAGCGAAGCCCCCCGCGCTGAATTTTACCCGGGGCAAGCTCCGACAGGTACTCCAGGACGGTTGTGATTTCTCCTCTTAGTTCATGTGCGTGATCATCGAGGTAGCTCCAAATTCTGGCGTATTTGTTGTCAGACTTGTTGTCGTTGAGTTCAGTCCTGATCCCCCCCGCAATCTTGTAAGCCTCGAAGTCCGACCACTTCGTGGCTGCAAGAATTTGCGCCTCTTCCTGCCTTTCTTTCTCGCCCCCCTGCTCTTCTTCATCTGGCTCACGGCCTCCTTCGGAAACGGCAAAGGAATCCAGCGGCTCCATCCGGAACATCGCGCAGTACTTGCACAAAAACCTGGCGAAGACAACCTCTTCCGTGCCAAAAAACGCAGACACTATCCTGACAACTTCGTGTCTGGGCCTGCCCACTCCCTCCCGCCAAACTTCAGCCTCTTTGGCGGCCACTGCGGCGCAGTAGACAGCGAATGCTTCGTTTCTACGGGCCTCATTCTCAGCCGCCTCCGCGGCCCGCTGGGCAGCCCAACTTCCGGTCACCTTCGCTCTGTCCTCGGTCGCCTCTTCGGCGGGGCCACAGTCCCCGGCTTTCATGCTATCAGCCGGCTCCTTAGCTTCCTCGCCATGGGGTTCACCATCTCCGCTGGTCCAAAAGCCTGCCAGTCTGGCGCGGATTGCGGGCTGGTCAAACATCCGGGCCAGCTTCTTGTGCGGTTCGCCAAGCTCACGATCCGTGTGATCAAAGAAATTTGCAACTTCTTTGGCAACCTCGTCAAGAGATGAGTCAACCCGCTTCCGCCAGAGGTCAACCGCTTTGGCAGTTATCGCATGATGGGAGAGTACTTGGTCACGGTTGCGGCTATGCCTGGCCTTGACTTTCTCGCTGCTCGCAAGCGCACGCCGTCCTTCTCCCGGAAACCATCGCTCAGATATCTCAGCCCTTATGTGCCGGCCAGACCATTTGGGGTAGTAGCGCAATATGCCCAGGTGAGATTCTTCTATATCCGACGTTGAGGCATCACCATTTGTGTCGGAAGGGCTGCCTATGAAAAAGGGATCAAACTTGCCGCACGAGCCGCGTGGCCGCCCCGGGTCTTTCGCCTCCTCCACCGGGCGCCTGCGGGCTCGCAGTGAAAGAACGATCTCCAAGGCATTGACTGCGTCCTCCAGCGCCACAACGACGGCGGGTCTGTCCCCCTCCTTGAGAAAGCGCCTCGTGTCCCGCAGTCGTGCAGCGGCGAGAGCGGCGAATGCCGCCTGGAAGCGTTTCAGGCCGGGCGGGGTCAGGTGCGCCACAGGGTTGGCAGCGTGCTTCTTCTTCGGTGGGGTGGGGCTTTTATTCACCGCCGGATTAAACCCCTCAAAGAGTCTATCGTTGCGCAAGTACTCGTCGATGAGAAACGAGGTCCAACGGATGTTGCGTGAAAACGCATCCCGGTCCGGTCGCGCCGCCTCGCCGCTCTCCAGCTTCTTCACACACTTCGCAATGAAATCCTCCGCATGCCACTCTTTCACCGAAAAGGGAACCACGCCCACCCGACGCAAGACGCAGGCATGCGCCAATGTTTCCAGAATGGCCAGCTCCTCTTTCTGAGGGCGGCGTCCGCTCGGTATATCCGTGCAGATGTCCTGAATCACGCTCACAAACGACTTCAACTCTTTGATTGGGCATGTCTTTGCGGGGGAGATGCGATACAGGTGCGTGGCGACGCTGGAGAGGTCCGGCACCGTCATTTCGCTGGGAGGAACGTAACCTCGACCACATTTCTTGTCCACCCTCTCGGCAATGCGCTTTGCCAAAGTGCGGGGGGGCGGTGCGATTTTTCTCTGTGCCGCTTTCGGTCTGTTGGCCGCCTTCTTCTCCATCTGGAGCATCCTTCCGTGAGGTAACCGCTGAGATACTACACCCCAAAGGGCTGATGCTGCACCTTTGGGACTACCGAGTGGCCGGGGGTATCACGGATGTTCAATCTGCGTTCACCATGGCACCGTTCAGAGTTTTTGGCGGGGCATCGCGCCAACATCGCACCCACCACCGGGGTTGTCTGCTGCACCCATGCCGTGTTCTGGCACTTGAGCACAGTCGGTATCCGGCCCGTCTCGCGTAGCTCCGTGGGCGGTGGGGCCACACCCGTGGTCACGCGCGTGACTTTGGGTGTCACGCAGTGCAACCGGCCCGCCTTGTGCCATGTACCATTGCGGTGCTACCGCCAGGCCAACGGATTTTCACCGGTCCATTGTCAGAGCGAGACACGGTCCGCGTCCGGTCCGAGTCCACGCCTCCGGCGCACGACTAGGGACGGGATGGAAGTCTTATGTGGCATCACGTTTCGAGGCGTGTGGTATTGGGGTGAACCTGCTCCGGTCCACCCCAAGGTTTGCCCCCATCGCGAAAAGCGTTGCTCTTATTGATACGAGAACAGGCCGTTTTTTGGGCTTAAAATCCGTTTCCCGTAAGGGGATGAGGGTTCGAGCCCCTCCTCGCCCACCACTATTTCTTTGCGGCGCAACGACTTTCGCGGGGCAGGGGTTAGGTCAACGGACTTTGTGATGCCGGTACGGTCCGCGTCCGGTCCGTCACTGTTATTCCCCGCCGCAATACGCCCGGCCTTGTACTGCATGGTGTTTTCGCGCGCCGTTCTGAAATATGCACTCCGGATCGTGGAGAAGTCCGTTGACCTTGGATATTCCCGGCGTGGTTATCCTCCTCTGGGGACATTCTTCTATACCCCGCAGCCTGGCCGCGGTTGTTCTTGCCCATGCGCGATGACCGCATCGCCACGGGGACCAATGGAAGTCCTGGGCTGAAGCGGTTCGCGTCCATTGGGTGACATGAGGTTCCGCAATCCCGTAAAATGACCTTGAGAATGCTGAATGGGGCTTGATGGCGAACGGCATGAACGTGCCGGTGCAAAGGTTGAGTGAACCGATGACGGACGCAGACTCCAAGTCGCCGAATGCGATGCTGGGTGACCGGGTCAGGTTTGAGACGCTCGTCTCGGACCTGTCGGCCCAGTTTATAAAGCTGCCGCCAGAAAAGGTGGACCGTGCAATTGAGCAGGCCCTGGAACGGGTTCGGGAATTCTTTAGCTGCGAGCGTTGCGGTCTGTTGGCATTGAGTGCGGACCGCAAGAGTGTGTTCATCACTCACATCAGCTATGCAGAAGGCGTGGAACCTATTTCCAAGGACATTAACCTTGCCGACATATGGCCCTCGGTGTATAGACGGATTGTCCTGCAGGGCATACCCAACTTTATGGCAAGCCTGCGGGACCTGCCTCCGGAAGAGGAAACGGACCGGCAGACCTACATCGCGGCGGGGGTCCGTTCCGCGCTGGCTATTCCGCTTTTCGTTGCAGAGGGGGTTCGTTACATCATAGCGATTCAGGCTCTGTTGGAAGAGCGGGACTGGCCGGAGGAGTATCTGCCCCGGCTGCGCCTGCTTGGGGAACTGTGCGTCAGCGCGCTGGAGCGCAGGGACGCGGATGAGGCGTTGCGCGAGAGCGAGGCGCGTTTCAAACTGAGCATGGATGCGACCAGGGACGGCCTGTGGGACTGGAACATTGAAACGGACGACGGCTATTTCAGTCCCGGCTACTACCGCATGCTGGGCTACGAGGTCGGCGATTTTCCCGAGAAAGGACTGACCTGGCAGGGCCTGCTCCATCCCGACGACCGTGAGCGCACCCTGCAGGCGAACAGGGACTGTATCGAAGGGCGCTGTGAGTCCTTCAAGACGGAGTTTCGCATGAAGGCCAAGAGCGGCGAGTGGCGCTGGATTCTGGGCCGCGGCAAGTGCGTTGCGCGCGACGCGCGGGGCCGGGCCGTTCGGATGGTGGGGACGCACGTTGACATCACGGAGCGCAAAAACGCGGAGAGCCAGGCACAGCGGCACTTCCAGGAACTCGCCCATCTGAGCCGCGTGGCCACCGTGGGGGAACTCACCGCGTCGCTTGCGCACGAGTTGAACCAGCCGCTCGGCGCGATTCTGCGCAACACCGAGGCGGCCGAACTGATTTTGCGGGACGATGTGCCGGACCTGGAGGAGTTGCGCGCCATCATCACGGACATCCACAAGGATGACGAGCGTGCCGGCAAAGTGATAGACCGGCTGCGGATGCTGCTCAAGCGGCACGCCATCGCGCCGGCGCCCCTTGCTCTCGGCCTGTTGGTGGAGGACGTTGTCTCGCTCCTGCGCTCCAACGCCGCGGACCGGCATGTTCGTCTGGAGAGCGAAATGCCGCCAGGTCTGCCGCCCGTTTGCGCGGACAGGGTGCAATTGCAGCAGGTGCTGCTCAATCTGATTATGAACGCCATGGACGCGGTCGCCCAGGCGCCCGGCGGTGGTCGCCGTGTGGTTGTCCGCGCGCGGCCGGTTGGCGACGGCATGGTTGAGGCGGCAGTGAGCGACTCTGGCACCGGCATTCCGCCGGAAAACCTGGGCCGGCTGTTCGAACCCTTTTTTACCACCAAAGCCAGTGGCATGGGGATGGGTCTGGCGATCTCACGCACCATCATCGAGGCGCATGGCGGCAGCATCCGCGCGGAAAACAACGCTGCGGGCGGGGCAACGTTCCGCTTCACGCTCAAGACTGCGGCGGCGGGGGGCGCAGAATGAGTCAAACACGCTGACGGTTCTCTCTGTTGGCGCTTGCCCCGCTCCGACTC
>CAIUWO010000871.1 GCA_903902895.1 Candidatus Hydrogenedentota bacterium
CGATCTTGCATTTGCCCGCAGTGTGTCTGGCATTTTGCCTGTCGGCGTATCTGGCGTACAACTGCTTTTGCGTGCAGTCCGCCTATGCAAACAGTGAAGACTCCCGGACAACCATGGCACGCTGGATCAAACAGCATGCGTCACCCGGAACGGCGCTCCTGTTGTCGGACGACCTGTGCTTTGCGCCAGTCGCATTGAGCGATACCGAGCTTGCCTCGGGAGTCAAAATCAATACCGTGCCAAGTTATACGGATATCCCCGGCAATTTGCGCGGGGCGTCCTATGTCCTCATCCCAAAACACCCCCTGGAGGGGCGGGAAAAAGTCTCCGGAGAAGCCAAATCAAAGCAAATCCAAGAGACGCTTCTTAAGGCGGGATACGCGGAAGTATTCACTGCGGGGGTAAGCAACGCCGTCATGTACTGGGGATTTACGCCTCGGAACGATGTGGCCTTTGCGCTTTACAGTCTGGTTCCAGGCGACCAGCGTTTCGCACAAAAGACCCGGTCCGACATTGTGTTCTCCATGCAGACGGGGTTTTACAATGTTGAGAAGTCCGGTGTCTGGCTGGCGCGGCAGGCCCGGTTTGCGTTCAACCGTGAACTGCGGCGCTGCTCCTTCGCGCTGACGCCTCCGCCGAATGTGGATGAAATGCATCCGACCGACATCGAAGTGCGCTGCGAGGCCACCGGTGTGGTGGTTGCGCACCGCTTTACGGACCGCACTCCATTTACTGTCACGGTGAACACGCCCAAAGCGGGGCAGACCGTGCTCATCACCTCGTCCCGGGATTTCTGTCCGGCCCGTGATGGCAACAGTTCAGACACGCGCAGTCTGGCGCTGAAACTGGGCTCAATAAACGCTGTTGCGCCCTGAGCGCATGTCGTCATGAACACGGACCCCCGACCGTGAATTGCCGTCAGACCGGCGGAATAAGCGTCAGGCTGGCACGGCGTACCCAGGCGGTGAAACCGGGTTGGACACCGCGCAGTTGGACCGCAACATCCACATGTTCCACATCGGTGGCGGGAATGGTCACGGCCAAACGCAAGGTGCGCCACACGCCCTCACCCGTATAGGGCAGGCGCAAGTCGGCGATGGGGTCTTTCTGGCCGGGGGCCAACAGGCGCAGGATAATGCCCGCCGGCACACCCACATCTGCGCGAACCTCCACCTCATAGAGAATGGAATCGCCTGCCATAATGCCCACCTCTTTCGCCGCGATTCGGTACCCCAAAGAAGCCCATCCCTTATTCTTGTCAGGAATCATTTCCAGCACCGGAATGCCGTTCGGCTCGGTCGGCCCCTGTTTTGCGGCAATTACTTTGTCATCGTTTTGTGCGCGCCACAGCGTCGGCGCGCCGCCTTTCCAGTCGGCAAAATAGGTGTTGGGGTTCAGTTCGCCGCCGCGCGCGGCGCTCACCGCCGGGGACACGGCCGCGCCGGGCGCGGGGGGCTTGACACCCAGTTCGGGCGAAGGCGGCTGCGGGACGACAGGCGCCGCGGGCGCTGCGGGGGAGTCCGCCGGGGCAGCCCCTTCGGCGGCGGCGGGGGCCGTTTGGCCGGGTGCCGGAGGTGCCGGGGCGGGTTCGGGCGACGGGGGCGGGGACAGATTGACCGGCGGCGGCGGGGGCGCAACGGGAGCGGCGGCGGGGGCCACCGGTGCTGCGGGTGCCGCGGGTGTTGCCGGCGCCGCAACCTCTTTGACGGCGCGTTTCTTGGGCACAGGCGCCGGGCGCGCCGGGGCGACGGTGGGACCGGGATGCCTGTCCACGGAAATGGGGGGCCGTTTGGCGGGCGGTGCCGGGGGCTGTCCCTGGACGTTGGGCGGCGCCTTGGGTTGTGCCTGCGCGTCCGGCTGGGGCGCTTGCCCTGCCGCCGGGGCGGGTTGCTGTTGCGGATTCTGCTGCGGCTGCCCTTGGGCGTCGGGCTGTGCGGGCGGCTGGCCCTGGGGGGCGGGCTGTCCCGGTTGCTGTCCCGGTTGAGGTGCCTGCGGCGGACGGTTGGGGCTCTGCTTTCGGTCCGTCGAGCGGAGGGGCTGGGTGGCCTTTGCGGGCCTGTTTGCGGGAACAGCACCGCCTCTGCCGCCCCGGGCGGCCGGTGGATTCTGGCCGGCGGCCGACGGGGCCGCCTGTCCGGCGGCGGGCTGCCGCTGGGGTGGCGGGGCCGTCTGCGCCATGACGGGTATTGCCACGGCGGCGGCCAAAGCCAGTCTCACCAGGGGCCGCAGGCTGGGGAACAGATGCATTATCCGGAAACCTCCGAGTCCCCGGCGCGCGGCGCCGGAGGGGATGCCTTTTATCCACTGCACATTGGGGGAATAATACCACACCGCCAGCCTGCCATAGAGAAAGCCGCGAAGGGCACCCCGTGTCTTTTTCCGCATCCGGGTGTATACTTATCAAAACCGGTGGAAACCCGGTGTGTCAAGTGTAACGGTTGCCGCCGGTGCCGGGTAGACAGGCCCGCGCGGCGCGGCAGGAGGAGTGAGTCTCATGCGTCTTAGAAAACTGCTTGTTCCCGCGGCGCTGTCGCTGTTAGCGCTTGGATTATACGGCTGCCCCAGCAGCGAGGGAACGGCGTCCGACCCCCTGCTGAACGCGTCGGTCCGGCTCTTCGAGAGCCGGCTGGTCTACAAAGTGGCAGGGCAGGCGATTGATGTGGTGGCCGCCGATTTCAACAAGGACAATCTCCTTGATCTTGCGGCGGTCAACCGCGACAAAAACAACGTCTCCGTGCTGATGGGGCGCAGTGACGGCCATTTCGAGCCGGCGGTGAACTATGCCGTCGGCGAACTGCCCAGCGCCATAGTCGCGGCGGACCTTTCCGGAAGCGGCAATCTTGACCTGGTGGTCACCAACGAAACCTATGATCAGGTGGTCGTGCTCCCCGGCCTTGGCGACGGCAAGTTTGCCGAGGGCAGGTCGCTCGGACTGGTGAGCGGGTCCAAGCCGAGGGCCGTGGCCGCCGCCGATGTGAACAGCGACGGCAAGGTGGACATCATCACGGCGGACAGCGCGTCCAACACGGTGACCGTGCTGGTTGGCAAGGGCAATTATGCCTACGCCGACCCGGTGCGTTTTGCCGTGGGCGCAGGGCCGCGCGGGCTGCTGGCGCAGGACATGAACGGCGACGGCGCGGCCGACCTGGTCACGGTCAACCGCGACTCAAACGACCTGACCCTGCTGTTGAACACGGGCGCGAACTTCGCGGCCCCGGTGAGCCTGGGCTGCGGCACCACGCCGCGCGCCGCCGTGGCGGCGGATTTCACGGGGGACGGCAAGGCCGACCTGCTGGTGTCCAATGCG
>CAIUWO010000872.1 GCA_903902895.1 Candidatus Hydrogenedentota bacterium
CGCAGAACGTCTTGTAGTACAGCGCGAGGTCCGCCGCGAACTTCACCAGCGCCGCGACGGCCGTGAAGAGCCCAACGATGATCAGCCCCTTCTTGCCCGCCTTGCCGCCGGCCGACGCCGCGCCGACAACGACCGCGACGAGCGACAGGCCAATCGAGATGATCGCAAACGCCTCCGAGAACATCGCGTACTTCGGCACGCGCCCGCAGGTCGAGTCCTTCAGGTCCATGCTGTTGACGACGACCCCGTTCGAGTACTGCTTGTACGACCAGATCGTCAGGCGGATCTCGTCCGTCGCGCTCGTCCACATCGAGAAGACGGGGATCGGCGTGCCGATGACGGTGAACACAAGCGCGGCGAACGCGGCCAGCGTGAACACCAGGCCCACGAACTTGTCCACGAACGCGTCGGGCAGCACCTTTGGCACCTTGATGTCCTTCACCGCAACAATCAGGTTCAAGACGCTCAGCACCCAGCCGGTGATGAACAGCGCGGCGCCGGCGCGGATGTCGAAGTGCTGGTCGCGGAGGCTTGGGGCGCCGCAGAACGAGAGGTAGTAGATGCGCACGCCGATGCCCCAGCACACAATGGACGCGGCAAACGACAGCACGGCGAGCACCGCGCCGCCGGCCTGCACGCTGGTCCCGCGCACGCGCGCCACGAGCCCGAACAGGAACGCGCCGAGCGCCGCGAAGATCGAGATGATCGCGAACGCCTCGGCGCCGCGGAAGTACTGGCGCTGGTCCTCGCACGTCAGGTCAATCACCTTCATCGACGTGCTGAAGCCGTTGCTGGCCGTCGTCGTCGAGCCCCACAGCGACACGTCCTGCGTCGACGTGACGCCGCTGGCGCTCCAGTCGCGGTGCACCCACGGGATCGCCGCGCCGACAACGAACACCGTCAGGATCGCGAACGCGATGCCCGAGTAGATCGTCGAGGACACCGACACCAGCGCGGCCGCCTCCGCCGCCTTCACCGCCTCCTCGCCGACGGGCTCCGTCACCACCGGCTGCATCTCCGTCGCGGGGGCCTCAGGGGCTGTCTCGGACATTGCTGCTGATTGCTTTGCTTGCTGCGGATATCTATGCTCCTGTGGACAAAATAGGGGGGGAGGGGAGGGGCGGGGAAAGAAAACTTCGCACAGGAGGGCGTCTGCAGCGAGCGACACCAAGCAAGAAGGAACCACCAAACCAAGGCACGCCCTCAGTCCATAGCATCCGCGACCTCTGCACGCGCCCAGCCAGCGACCGGGGAAGCACTGCACACGGCGAGGAAGCGAAACATACAGCAGAGAGGGTGGTCTAAAACCAGGAAGGGAATGTAAAATATGTCCTTTGGCCGAAACAAAACAATAAACCAAAATACGTTACAAAAGTAGTGCGTTATCAAACACCGCTCGCGTTCTCTTCTTTTTTTCCGACACCCCGTATTATGTCCGTGTTGTTTGCCATTCTCCTTTGCAATATGCCTTCATGAGCTTACGTGCGCCCGCCGCGCGAAACGCGCAACGCCCCCGGAAGCCCCCTCGCGCAGCGGCTGCAAGACGCAGCCAGCCGGAACACCGCAAGCGGAGCTCGAAGACGTCGCCGCGCACGCGGACGGGCCGCAGTTAAGAAAAGAAACGAATTCCCGGGAGGCCAAGCGACTTCACGGTTTTTAAGCATTTGCGGCCGCCCCTACCACACGAGGTTCAGCACGCTCACAACGACGTTCACGGCCCACGCGGCCACCATCAGGCCGAGACCCGCGCCGAAGTTGAAGTTGCTGTTGTACGGGGTGTGGCCGCACCAGTTGCCCCAGTACACCGCAACCACCAGCGCCCACGCCGCCAGCTGCTCCAGCGACACGAACAGACCCACGAACGACGCCGCCTTGCGGAGGCCGCCCGCCGACAGCTGCGCGATGCCCAGCAGCGCCGCAACCACGCTCAGGCCGATCGCGATGATGCCCAGCGCGCCCGCGCCCACCAGGCGCTCCCACCACTCCTTGCAGTCGAACTCCATCTCCACCTGCCCGGCGCCCGACTGCGTCTGCACCTTCCAGTAGCCCACGCGCGTGTAGCCGGTGCTCTCCTCGTCCGCGAACACGGGCTGCGTCAGCGCAATGACGGTGAACGTCGCCGAGATCGCCGTGCCGAAGATGAACAGGAACGCGCTGGCGCCCGAGTGGCCGTCCGCCGGCGGGTTCGCCGCGTGCTGCGCGATCGCGGTGACGACGGCAAGAATCGTCGCGACGAACATAGCCACGCTGGCGGCAACGAACAGGGCGAAGCCGGCGTTGAACGCGAACTTCTGCTGGTCCAGCGACGGGGTCCCGTCGCAGAACGTCTTGTAGTACAGCGCGAGGTCCGCCGCGAACTTCACCAGCGCCGCGACGGCCGTGAAGAGCCCAACGATGATCAGCCCCTTCTTGCCCGCCTTGCCGCCGGCCGACGCCGCGCCGACAACGACCGCGACGA
>CAIUWO010000873.1 GCA_903902895.1 Candidatus Hydrogenedentota bacterium
CGTAGCCCTCCAGCGGAACGCAGGCGTCGGACCAGTTCCACATCGGGTCGACCCAGATTACGCCGTCGTCTTTCGTAAAATCGCGGTCGGCGAAGAGCGAGACGTAAACGACCCGCGCGCCCGCCGGGCGGGCCTTGCGCAGCAGCGCGTCGGTGGGATGCTGGTAACAGATGTGCACGGCGAGGTCGCCTTCGTGATAGCTGTCTTCGGGATGGGGCGCGCGGAACCCCGCGTTCCATCCGGCTGACCGAAACACTTTGCCGATGTCGGTCTTGCCCACCTCGTCGGGGAAGAGGTGGCCCATGCTGTACATGAACAACTGCCTGCTGCTTTTGCGCGCCTCCCGCACCCACGCCCCGGCCTTGTCCAGTTTGGCCCGCTCCTCTTTTTCGATGCGGTGCAGCATGCCCGTGACGGCGTCCACATAGCTGTTGGCGAGGACGCCCGCAGGGCAGGGCGGCACGTTTCGGTCGTCGTGGAAGGGAATCTCGCCGGACTTGTACTGCGCCATGCGCGCATAGCCGCCGTAGGCGCCGATGGTCTCGTAGATGACCGGCATCCTGCCGAGCCGCGTGAGCGCGCTGACCAGTTCGCCCGTGAACAGCCACGCGGGGATGGCGTTGGCGAGCGTGGGCGAGATGTGCGTTTCCACCGCGTGATTGGCGAAGGCCGGCCAGTCATGGTCCGTCACCGGCGTGCCGAACACGACCACCATGGCCTTTGTGTCGCGCAGCGCCTCCGGCAGTTCCACGCCGGGTTCCGGCGTATAGAGCACCACGTCTCCCGCGTCAGGCGCAGTTGCGGCCAGGGGCTTGATCATCATGAGCCCGCCTGCGCGCCCGCAAATCTCGCTCACCAGCGACGGTTGTCCCGCGGCATAGAGCCTGCCGCCGTTGGTGAGCAGCCGGGCCGCTTTCTCGGCGACGGTCACCATGGCCCCGATGTCGGCGCGGGCCGCTTCCAGCGTCTTGGCCACGCGATCCAGACAGGACCCGTCGGCGGGAGCCTGCGCCAGCGAACCCATTAGCGCGACGATGCATGCAATAGTCATGGGGAAATTTCTCCTACAAAGGGACTGACAGCCGGGGGCGGCTGTCCTGCATTTTTCATCGCGCCACGGCGGCAGCGTCGAAGGGGCGCGGCAACGCCGCGATTAGGGGCAGCAGCGCGCGCACCCGTTCAAAGGACTGTATCGGTCCCCCGGCAAGGTAGTGGTTGCCGAAGCGTTCGCCGCTGACGGTCCACTCGATGAGCAGCAGCCTCCGGTCCGACGCGTAGGTGCGCAGGCGGGCCGCCTGCCAGTTTTCGCCGGCGGGCACGTCGAGATCGCCGCCCGCGGCGGTCTCACCGGACTCGGCATCCCACACGCGCCACGCAACGCCCGCGTTCCCGCGCGTGTCGTTGCAGACCACGACCGGAAGATGGTTCTCGCCCGCCGACTCGCCGATGACGACGCACACGGGTGTCTGCACGCGGCGGATGTACTCATAGGCGAGCTTCCTGCCGAAATAGTAGTCCACCACGGCGTCGGAGAACTGGGGCCAGCCGTCGATCAGGTTCCACCAGATGACACCGCTCGTGCGCCACTTGCGCAGCCGCGTGGATTCGATGAAGTACTTCTTTGCCTCTGCCTGCACGAGCTGGCTGGCCAGCGCGAAGTCTTCGAGATTGTCCGGAATCTCGCCGAACAGTTCGCGCACCTGGTTCGCCATCAGCTTGATGCGGTCGCGGTCGATGCCGTCATGCCGCCAGTGGTAGGTGTTGTGCAGCTTCCACTGGGGGTTGTCTTTGTGCGGCCACCAGTAGTCGGGCTCGATGAACCGCTTCACGGACGAAACATTGGGACAGCCGTGATAGCCGATCTCGCCGATGAAGTGCGCGTTGTGGAGCAGGTAGTAGGCGCTCTTGTAGTAGGAGCGCGGACCCCACAGGTGCTGCTCGGCCATGCGCCCCTCGTCCGCGTTGGGAATGTGGGGCGACGCGGGCACATGGGCGCGCCATGGGTCGAGCCGGTGCGTCACGCGCGGCAGCACCTCGCGCGAGATGCGGTTGTGCTCGGGGTTGAGCCCGTCCCAGGCGTAGCACCCGTCGATCTCGTTGTCGCCGCACCACAGCGCCAGCGACGGGTGGTTGCGCAGGCGCCGCACCACCGACTCCGCCTCGATGCGGACGCGCTCCAGATACGCGTCGTCCTGCGGGTAGCGGCAGCAGGCGAAGGCGAAGTCCTGCCAGACCAGCACGCCCATCGCGTCGCATTTATCAAAGAAGGTGTCCGACTCGTAGACGTTGCCGCCCCAGCAGCGGACCATGTTGCAGCCAATGTCATCCAGCAGCGCCATGGCCATGTCGAGCCTTTCGGCGTCACGGCTGTGAAAGGCGTCGAGCGGCACCCAGTTGGTCCCGCGCGCCTGGATGGGCACGCCGTTCACGCGGATGATGAAGTGCGCGTCCGGCTCTGCCGCGCTGTCGACCCGTGCCACGCCGCCGACGGGCTTGGGCGTCCAGGGAACGCCCGCCTTCTCGGTACGGTCGACTTGCACGGCGCGCAGGCCCACGCGGTCGCTGCGCTCGGCCAGCAGCCGGGCGCCGTCCATCAGCCGCGCGGTGACGGTGTACAGATTCGGCGCGCCGTAGCCCCTGGGCCACCAGAGGCGCGGCGCATCGATGGGAATGCGCGCGGAGCCCGCGACAAACTCGACCGGATAACGGTGCTCGAAGCGATGGTCGCCGCAAGTGCCGGTGAAATGCATGCACAGGCGGCTGTTGGGGCCAAAGTCCGCCACGCGCAGGTTGAACTGCGCGCCGAGCACCGCCTGCCGCTCCGACGCCTGCGCGGTCCAGTAGTACATCTCGTCGATTGCATCGGCAGCGCGCTCGCGCAGACAGACCGGCTTCCAAATGCCGTTCGACACGGCCCGCGGCATGATGTCCCAGCCGTAGACATGCGGCGCCTTGCGGATGTAAAGCGCCTCCTCGCGCCGTTCCCAGCTCAGCGTCATTGCGTCATAGCGGCGCCGCTGCGCCTCTCTCAGGGGTGAGCCCAGGCGCACGGTGATGGTGTTTCTCGCGCCGGGCCGGAGCAG